>CAZLPE010000047.1:24984-26683 GCA_964561325.1 uncultured Flavipsychrobacter sp. | reverse complement strand
TAACAGTACCTTCCAGTACCTGACCTTTTTCGAGCTGGCCGATGATAACGCTACGTTGTTGCTCGATATCGCTTTCGATAAGCGCTTTGTGAGACACAACGGCATTACGGATAGTTTCGTTGATTTTAACAACTTTGAAGTCCATAGTTTTACCAACATACTGATCGTAATCGGTAACTGGCTTCACGTCTATTTGAGAACCTGGTAAGAATGTTTCCAATCCGTAAACATCCACAATAAGACCGCCCTTAGTTTTAGAGGTAATAGTACCTGTAACCACTTCGCCGGTTTTGTAGAAGTCAACGATTTGCTGCCAGGCGCGCGCTGCTCTTGCAAGCTTGCGGCTAAGGTGCAAATGACCGTGTTTGTCTTCTTTTTCTACCACCATAACTTCTATTTCGTCGCCGATTTTTACATCGGGCATATCACGAAACTCGTTAAGCGATACCAGACCATCGGATTTGAAACCGATGTTGATGATAGCATCTGTTTTAGTCAGACCAACAACAGCGCCACGCAACAGTTCAGACTCAGCAATTGCTTTAAACGTGCTGCCGTACAATGTGTCGTACTTTACACGGTCGTCTTCTTTGTAAGAAGCAACATTGCGTTTGTCTACGCTCCAGTCGAAATCGTCGTGACTTGTTTCGGGTGCGCTTTGGTAATAATGGCGGGGTGCGCGAACCGGAGCTGGTTCGGCTTGCGCCACTTCTGGTTGTGCAGCTTCATGAGCTTCTTCCGCTGTCAGCGTAGTTGCCATGTTGTTTGAAGCCTCTTGTGCAGCGCCATCTGCTGATGGTGTTGCAAGGTTTTGTACGGACTCATCTTGTGATGTTCCGGCTGTTTCGTTTTGGATTGTGTTTTCTTCCAATTTTTAAGTCCTCCTTTTAAGTAGATTTTTGGGCTGCAAAGATAAGTGTTTTGGTGATAAGTATATGAGTGCACAGATTTATATTTTCGTGGGTCAATATCATACAAGGGCTATCGCACATTTTTTTCAGTATCCTCGCTTTTTTGCCACATCCGCCAGGTTGTATATAGATTGGCAGGGCTCACAATAACACTGCGCTAATTTAATGCGCTGTGTATCATACTTTCATGTATTTTTAGCAATTGGTTAGTTTTTTGTTTCGGGTTATTAAATCTTAGAAGATCGATGGTACGTTATTTTGTTGTGGGTTTTTTGCTGTTGTTTTGTAATGGTAATGGCTTTACACAGATTTTGCCCCGCGAAAATAGCGTTCTGCACTACACAAAGGTTTTGTTTAGTGTTCCTAAAGTTGATGGCGCTAAGCAGTATCGGTTAGAAGTTGCAAAGGGCGCCTGGAATGTCTTGGATTCATTTATCCGCTACCGTATCATAACTACCGCTACAGCAGATAATAGCCTGATATGCGATTTGCCCGATTTTGGTACAGAGTACACATGGCGCATAACAACAGATAAAACTAATAAGGCAGAGTTGCACCATTTTTCTACGCTAAAGTCCCCGTTTGTAGACATCGCAGCGCACAGATTGCGTATACTGAAGCAGGCTATCGCCTTCAAAGATGCATTTGTATTTGTAGATGGAACACGTGCGCTTTATGATATGAATGGCAAGCCGGTTTGGTTTTTACCAGATTTGGGCGGAATAGTGTCGGAAACGGCAATAGTTCGCGATTTGAAAATTACATCACGCGGTACGATAACGTTTTTG
>CAZLPE010000047.1:0-24884 GCA_964561325.1 uncultured Flavipsychrobacter sp. | reverse complement strand
AGTAATCCGGCTTTGAGCAGAACCCAGTTTGGAACGGTCATTGAATACGATGCTGATGGTAAAGTAGTATGGAGCTGGAAATCGTCGGCTTATTTTTTGGGCGGCGACTATCAGTTTGAAAAAGCGGAAGGGCGACCAATGCGCTACAACACACACGAAAACTCGTTTTTTTACGACTCAAAGGATAGTCTGATCTATGTAGGTTTTAAGAATGTCAGTAGGGTGTTGGTTATAAAGTATCCACAGGGCAATGTGGTAAAAGATTATGGTAAGCCTGTACTGCAGTCGGGAGCTAATCCCGCACGATACGCTGGTTTTAATATAGATTTCGGCAATGGTCTGTTTTGCGGTCAACATAGTTGTCGGGTTTCGGACAAAGGTTACCTATATATGATCAACAACAACTCCTGCGACACTAATGCAAGGTCGGAAGCCGTAATGTTTAGAAAAACCGACCGCGAACCGACCGGATTAGAGCGCGTATGGAGATACACAGATAGTTACGACCCCGCCCAGCCTAAAGTATTTAGCATTGGCGGCAACATTATTGAGCTTCCCGATGAGTCGATGTTTGTGTTACTCCATACCATTTCTATTGTAGCAAAAAACGAAAAGTTGTTATGGAATGCCGTTGCAGAGCATTGGAACAGTGAAACACAAAAGTGGGAGAATGCCCTACAGTATCGTGCAAGTATTATTGTAGATAATGCTGCAATGGAGCGTTTAATTAAATATAAATAGCAAAATGCGATTTTGATGTGTTGTATTTCAGGTTCATTCTATAATAAAAGACTCCGTCGACGAATAACTTTCATTAATTGTTGTTCGCTACCTCTTGTATTGCTTTCTTTATTGCTGTCTCTTGTAAACAGTGCGCAGGTATTGGCGCAGGTTGTTCCGAAGGATGGCAGTACGCTCAATTACCGGTTAGTAGGTTTTGAAATCCCAAAGTTATCAAAGAGCAATAGCTACACGCTTGAAGTGGCGCAGGGGCGCTTTAGCGCCGATGCCGATTTTGAAAAAAACATTGTTATGAAAATGAGCGGCGGACAACCTGCGTTCATCGCAAAAGTCCCCGGTTTTGGCAAAAGCTACACTTGGCGTATCTCTGCGGCAAACGCTGGTCAAGGCAAATTTCATTATTTCTCTACGGGTATGCTGCCAGCTGTAGACACCACGGCAATGCGTTTGCGTATAATGCAAAAAGCTACAGCCTTCGAGGAATCTGTGGTTTTGCTGGATGGTAACCGGGTAATGTATGATATGAATGGCGACCCAATATGGTATTTACCCGATGTGGATGGAGCGCTTACAGAGTCGGCTACGTTGCGTGATTTGAAAATTACCAATAGAGGAACAATTACCTTTTTAATTGGCGAACCAACCGGAGAAAAAGCTTACGAAATAGACTATGCAGGCAATGTGCTTTGGAAAGGTCCGGACGATGGACGAATAAGCGGCGACAGCATTGAGTTTTATCACCACGAGTTTACCCGGCAATCATCTGGTAGTTACATGGTATTAGGTTCCGAATACAGAATGCCGCCAAAAACACAAATGGAAAATAAACTGCCTACCGGTGAGCGGCAAAATATGCCTGCTATGCAAAAGCAGCCATTTGGTACGGTAATAGAATATGATTCGTTGGGAAAAGTAAAGTGGGTATGGAAGTCGTACGATTATTTTAGGCAAGCCGGGATACAAACGCCTCGAAATACCAACACCCCTGCGGGTATAGATGTGCATCAGAATGCATTTTACAAAGACGATAAAACCAATATGATTTACGTAAGTTTCAAAAACATAAATCGTATTCTGAAAGTGCATTATCCGGATGGTAAGGTTGTTGCCGATTATGGCAACACAGACGAAAATAATCGCCGCCTTTTTTGCGGACAACATGCTTGCAAAAAATCGAGCGGCGGATACATTTACTTGTTTAATAACAATGTATGTGAAATGGGCGGTAAGCCAAGTATTGTGGCCATGAAGGAGCCGACTACTAACAATGGTAAGCTTTCGCAATTATGGAAATATGAACTGCCTATTGATGAGATTGATCCCGCCAATAATTCAAATTTCTTTTTCCCATCGGGCGGCAATGTTATCGAGGTAGGCAGCGGAGTCTTTTTCATTTCTATGTCGTGTTCTTACAGCCGCTTACTGTTGATAGATGGCGATAAGAAAATAAAATGGAGCGCAATGCCGGAGAAATGGAACCCCGATAAACAAACATGGGCAGTGGCGCCGCAATACAGGGCAAGCTTTACCTCAGATAGCGCGGTAATATCGAAAATGATATGGAATGTAGGTAAGCATAAATAGCGCTTAGTTTTTGTAGAGTCTGTTGATTGTCATTTGATTAGTGATTAAGTTTTTTAATTTTGTCTGTTATATTCTTGTTTGCGCGACCTATAGACGCTATTATGAGTAAGTTTTTTGGATTTATATTGCTTTTACTGGCCCTCACTAATTCTGCGGCTGCTCAAATATTGCCGGCAGAAGGTAGTGTGTTGAATTATAGGCTGGTAGGTTTTAGGTTGGCAGGTGAGGCGAACGGGCAATCATTTAAAATTGAAATAGCAAAGGGCCATTATAGTAACGTGGATTCTTTTTTGGCCAACAAAGTTGCTGTTGCCAACGGATCTGGTAACAGACTAATTCACTTGTTGCCAAGTTTTGGCACGGTATATACTTGGCGGGTTGTGCAGGCTGCATCGTCGGGCAGGAAAGTAAAGACTACGCTAAGGCATTTCAATATTGGGCAAACGCCTATGACAGACACCGCGAAATATAGGTTGAAAGTAGTGTCCCACAGTGCAGATGCCGATAATTTTTATGTGTTTCTTGATGCAAATCGTACTATGTACGACAAAGAAGGAAGGTTAGTGTGGTATTTGCCCGATATGGATAGCCCGGTAAACGAAAGTGTAGATAGTAGGGATTTTAAAGTTTCTACTGCGAATACGATTACTTTTTTACTTGGAGGCAAGCTCTACGAAATAGATTATAACGGCAAAATTTTATGGCATACCGCCAGAATCGCGGGCGACAGCGAATCGGTGTTTCACCACGAATTTTCGCGGATGAAAAATGGACATTACATGGCGTTGAACACGGTCTTCCGCAACTGGCGATTCCCTGACGATAGTTTAAATATTTCGGCAAACGGAATCGGGGTAGGTGGTGCGCAACGCTTAAATGCGCCTGCACGCCTGAATTGCCGACTACCTTTTGGCGAAATAGTGGAGCTCGATGAAAAGGGCCGGCAAGTATGGAGTTGGAATACGTTTGATTATTTCGATACATCCGACTTAAAATACAGGAAACGTCCGTTATCGCTTGCGCAATATGATGTACACGATAACGCTTTTTTTCTGGACGAGATTAGAGGCGAGCTTTGGGTTAGTTTTAAGAACATCAACAGGATAGTAAAAGTAGCGTATCCCTCTGGCGCTGTGATAGCAACATATGGTCAGCGTTATTTGCCTGGAGGCGATGTAGTGGGAGAGCGTCTTTTTTGTTTTCAGCACAGTTGTAAAATTGCACCGGACGGTAGTTTATATCTCTTCAATAATGGCTGCGACGCTACTATACCGCCAAAGGTAGATGTATATAAAGTAGGCGCCAGGGATGGTGCGCAACTCAAAAAGACATGGTCTTTAGATTGTAAACCAGATGGCGGGATAAAACAAATTGCAAAAAATACCCAAAGGGTTTTTGAAACCATGGGAGGCAATGTAATACCGACACCAGACGGAAAAATATTTATATCCTATTGTAGTCCTTATAGTAAGCTGCTGTATACAGATAAAGATAAGAATGTGATTTGGGCTGCCAATCCGGAAAAGTGGAATAATGATATGGAAAAGTGGGAGCCATTTGTTCAATACCGGGCATCGATTATTAGCAAAGCTCAATTGCAGCGCTTAATCTGGACAACCTACGGCGAACATTGAATGTCCATCCCTGAAATAACGCCTATTTACTAACCTAGAATTAAAGGGTAACTGTTTTTTAAAACTCATGGTTGTAATGGTTCGTAACAATATATACTGTTTCCCACAGTAATTCAGTGCATTTGCATCATTTCTTACCAATGTAGCGATGTATCTGTAAGCCTAATCCATTTTTCAAAAATAATACCTGTGGATTTCGTGTGTATTATAGTTTTTGCGAACTTTTTTTTGCGTGAAAAGTTTGTTTTGCAAAAAGAAACTGTTAAATTTACTTTTTGATGTTTAATTGGAAACTAAAATTGGGTTCCCAATTATTGCTTTATTTTCCCGATGATGCTATTTGTTATGGAGCATCACCCTGTCGTGTTGTTTTTTAATACAGGATTACAAGTTGAGTTTTTGTGCTTTTATTGTTAAAAAAGTAATTTTTAGATTATGAGGTTATTTTACCATTTCAGAATCGCTATTGTAGCCGTTGTTTTGTTGTTATGCAACTGGGGAGCGTCGGCGCAAACAACTACTTACAACTATACGGGCGGGGTGCAGTATTATACTGTTCCTACGGGTGTTACTACCATTGTGGTAGATGCCCGCGGCGCTATGGGTGGACGCGATTATTACGGATACAATCGCGGCGGATACGGCGGAAGAGTGCAGTGCTCTTTAGCTGTAACCGGCGGCACGGTAGTAAACGTATACGTAGGCGGCGTTGGGCCTAATGGTAATGGTAGCTGCTGTAGCGTGTATGGCGCGGGTGGATATAATGGCGGCGGTCAGTCGGGCCAATATGGCTATGGCGGCGGCGGCGGCGGCGAAACCGATCTTAGGGTTGGTGGAACTGCTATCACGAACCGTGTTATCGTTGCCGGCGGCGGCGGCGGCGCGGGGCTCAACTATTATTGCACTAACTGCGAACGCGGCGGAGCAGGCGGAAATGCCACCGGCGAACGTGGATACAACGGCGGTAGCAATGGTAGTAGCTATGGCGGCGGCGGCGGTACGCAAACGAGCGGCGGAGTAGGTGTATATGGCGCAACTACCGGTACGCAAACACAAGGCGGTCGCGGCGCATACTATGGCGGCGGCGGCGGCGGCGGCTATTGGGGCGGCGGCGGCGGATATTTCTGCGGCGGCGGCGGCGGTTCCTCTTTCCCAATATCAAACGGAGGAAGTATATCCGGTCTTACACTTACTCAGGGTTTTAATACCTCCGGCAACGGTTCTTGCCTTATAACTCCTGTAGTGCCTTCTACAATATGGTATTCGAGAGTGGGCGGAGGCGATGCCTCTGTACTTACAAACTGGTTTAGCAACAATAACAACACAGGTTCTCAGCCGTCATCATTTGCTGGTGCAACAGATATTTTTGTGTTTCAAAGCGCCATGACGTGCGCGCCTTCTACATTAACTATCGCAGGTACTGTTCGTTTTGTAACAGGCGGTTCGTTCGTAGCGCCTGCCAACTTCAACGTTGGCGGTAGCTGGCAGAACTTTGGCGGTACTTTCAGTCACAATAATGGAACTGTTACGATGAATGGCGTAGGTATAGCATCAACTTATTCAGTAACCGGTACAGGCTCTCTTGCCGGCTCAAATAAGTTTAACAACCTTACGTTTAATGGTGCAGGTACTACGTTCAATTTTGGTGCAATAGCTACCGAGGTATTGGGCAACTTCACGATTTCTGCAGGCACTGTAACCGCTCCATCAACTACACTAAACATTTCAGGAAACTATAGTAATTCCGGTACCTTTACAAACAATGGCGGTACCGTGATAATGGATGCGACTGTTGCAGGTAAAACGCTTTCTGGCACAATGACATCGCCCAGCAATTTTAATATCTTAACTTTTTCCGGAAACAGTCCGGCATCGTGGACGTTTAATGCAGGCGCTTTTGCTTCCGGCAACCTATCCATAACTGGTAGCGGTACGGTTGTTGGCCCGTCGGGCGGTACGCTTCAAATAGGCGGCAACTATGCGAACAGCGGTGTATTTACGCATAACAACAGTACCGTACTCATGAGCGGTTCTGGTACTATTTCGGGTAATATGACGGGGTCGAGCAGATTCAACAACCTTTCAAATTCCGGAACTTATTCTGCAAGTAATAATGTTGAGTTGGCTGGTAATATGAATATTTCAGGCGGTACGTTTACGGCGCCAACAACAATGACCGTTTACGGCAGCTGGACAAATAGCAGCGCTTTCACAACACCTACAGGCAATACAGTGTTTATGGCGGGCAGCGGTAGCTTATCCGGAAATATGACCGGGTCAAATAAGTTTGGCATCTTGTCGTTTACCGGCACAGGATATTCATTTAGCTCAGCGGCCGAAACTGCAGGCGACTTTACAAACGGCAGTACCTGCTTTTTGACTGCGCCATCATCTACGCTCACTATTGGCGGCAACTATACCAATAACGGCACTTTCTCTAACAATAATGGTACTGTAGCATTTACCGGAGCTGGAACCTTTACATTATCAGGATTTTTGTCTGGCGGTAGCGCATTCAATAATCTTACTTACAATGCCGCCGGCAGCTCATGGAGTAGCGGCGCAACTGCTATAGATGTATTGGGTAACTATACTATTACAGCAGGCACAGTAACAGCTCCTTCGTCTACTTTGGCTATAGGCAGGGCGTATAATAACGGAGGTACTTTCAACCATAACAACGGTCTGGTATTGCTTAATGGTACAGTGAACCAAACCGTTACCGGCGCAACAACCTTTAATAATCTTACGTTGAACAATACTGTAAGCGCGACACTATCGGGCGGTACAGAAACTGTAAACGGAACGCTGACAATAACCAATGGTAAATTGGTGTTGGGCGGTAACGACCTTGTGTTGATGGGCGCTACCTCAAACACCATACAGCCCGGTACATTCTCGTCGACCAATATGATTGTTGCAAACAACGTAGGAACCCTGAAAAAGCAAGTAACTGCAAATGGCACCTATTTGTTCCCTATCGGCGACAACACAAACTACACGCCGATATCGATCTCGTTTACAGGCAGCGCATACAGTTCAGCTTTTATTGCTACACGCGTACCCAATATTAAGCACCCTAACAATGCTAACGTAAGTAATTATCTGAACAGATATTGGGGCGTTACAACAACCGGTATCTCAAGTCCTAACTACTCAATAACTGCAAACTATGTAGTATCCGACGTTGTAGGAACAGAGGCAAACATCTCTATGGGGCAGTATCCTACGGCTATACCATGGTTGAAATTCGGTACTGTTAACACCACAACGCACGTACTTACTTATTCAGGCGTTACCAATACTGCAAGCGATTTCAGCGGTATTACAACTGTTGGTCCATCTATCAGCGCTTCGTCGAGCGTTGCTATATGCAATGGCGCTAACACTGTTATCAATGCACTTTCGCCAGCAGGAGATCCAAGCTATGTGTATTCATGGGCGCCCGCTTCATCGCTCAACTCTTCTTTGGGTTCGGCAGTAGTGGCTACACCATCGGTTACTACTACTTATACCCTGA
This sequence comes from uncultured Flavipsychrobacter sp., assembly GCA_964561325.1. GTDB lineage: Bacteria > Bacteroidota > Bacteroidia > Chitinophagales > Chitinophagaceae > Nemorincola. The sequence continues at coordinate 17,405 of CAZLPE010000047.1, read as the reverse complement.
CCATTACAGATGGCAACGGCTTTACAAGCACAGCGTTGTCAACTGTAACCGTTAACCCATTACCTTCTGCAATTACCGGTACGAGCGCACAGTGCACTGGTCAGAATTATACTTTTGCTTCTACGCCTACTACTGGCGCATGGACAAGTAGCAATACCTTCCTTGCGACCGTAGGTTCTACTTCAGGTACTGTTTCTGCGGTTTCGACAGGCAATGCGGTCATCACCTACACATTGCCAACAGGATGCCTTGCCACTCGCGCGGTAACAATCAATCCTTCTCCCGCCGGCATTACCGGATCGTCCGCTGTTTGCGTAGCATCATCTATTCCGTTGAATACCATTACCGGCGGCGGTATATGGAGTTCGGGCAGTCCTGTGGTTGCAAGCGTTGGTAGCGCCACTGGTATTGTTACAGGGCTTAATGGCGGCACACCGGTAATATCCTATACTTTACCTTCTACAGGATGTTATGCGGTTAAAACAGTTTCGGTTAATCAACTGCCGTTTACTTATAGTGTGTTTGGAGGCGGAGCATATTGCGCTGGCGATCCCGGAATGCATGTTAATCTCACCGGTTCGGCAATCGGCATTAACTACAATCTGTATAAAGACGGCGTAATGGTAGGTGTAATGCCCGGTACAGGTAGCTTGCTCGATTTTGGATACATCACAACACCCGGTGTTTATACCGTAGTAGGCGTTAATGCCGCTACAGGTTGTACGCAAAACATGTTGGGCAGCGCAACAATATCTATCAATCCGTTGCCTTATGCACATCATGTAGTTGCTTCTGGCACGGCATATTGCGAAGGAACCGCAGGCGTTAATATTTCAACCGATTCATCAACAAGCGGTTTCTTGTATTCTTTGTACAACCGCGGCACACTGGTAAATTCTATTTTATCGTTTGGCGGCGCTCTTGACTTTGGCGATCAACCAGAAGGCGATTACACTATATATGTTCAGAATACTACTACAGGCTGTACTTCGCCATTGATAGGTACTCCAACTGTCGTTATGAATAGATTGCCAAATAGTTATACTATTAGCGTAACCGATGGAGGTCAGTACTGCAGAGGTGGATCAGGCGTGCATGTGTTGCTCAATTATTCAGATCCGGGTGTAAACTATCAACTGTATCTCGATGGCGTTATTGTTCCCGGTGTGTTAGTTCCCGGCTCAAGTTCTTCGCTCGACTTTGGTTTGCATACTTCAGAAGGTACATATACTGCTAAAGGAATAAATAGTCTTACAGGTTGTTCAAGCGATATGATCGGTTCTTCTGTAATCGCTATCAACGAATTGCCTACTGCATATCCGGTATCTGTTCTGGGTGGTAGTCTTAGTGGTAGCTATTGTAGCGGCGGCGCCGGTGTGGAAGTGGTAATTGAACCAACCGATTTTGTGGTTGACTATCAGCTTGCATTGGGTGGAGTTGCAATAGGAACACCTCAGCATGGTACTGGCGGTATCCTTAATTTTGGCCCACAAGTAGCTGCCGGCGTTTACACTGTACTTGCCAGAAACACAGTAACCGATTGTCGCAGCAATATGACAGGCAGCGCAACCGTAAGCATTAATCCATTGCCAAACGCATATGCTGTAACAGGCGGCGGAAACTATTGTATCGGAGATACTGGTCGTCATATCCGTTTGGTTAACTCAGATGCGGGCGTTGATTATCAGCTATACCGTGATGGCGTAGCAACGGGTTCTCCAATAGCAAGTCTTGGCGGCGCGCTCGATATGGGTCTGCAAACATTGGCAGGCGTATATACTGTAGTTGGTACAAATACTTTGACCACATGTACAGGTAATATGAGCGGCAGCGCAGCAATTAATATCTACAGCTTACCAGATGTATACACCCTTACGGTAGAAAATGGCGGCGTTTATTGTGCCGGCGGCGTTGGTGTACACATTGGCCTTAGCTATTCAACTGTTGGTGTAAATTACCAGTTATATCGCGGCGGTACTCCAGTTGGCGCGCCATTGCCCGGAGCTGGTTCTGCCCTCGACTTCGGTCGTCAGACAATTGCAGGCGCATATACAATAGTAGCTACCAATGTTTTGACAACATGCGTAAACACTATGGCAGGCACAGCGAATGTTATTATCAATACTCCGCCTTCAGCTTATGAAGTAACAGCGAGCAGCAGTAGCTATTGCGCTGGCGGAACAGGCGTACATATACTGTTGTCTGGTTCAGAAACAGGTATGGACTATCAGTTATACAATGGCACTACATTGATAGGCGCAGTAGTTGCGGGTACAGGTTCTCCACTCGATTTTGGTCTGAATACATCGGGCGTTTATCGTGTAGTAGCTACAAACCCTGCGTCTGGTTGTGTTAGAAACATGCTTTCTACAGCGCCAGTTACCACCGATCCATTGCCAACAGCATACACAGTTGGCGGCGGTGGAGCTTATTGCGCTGAAGGCTCCGGTGTTAACGTTGCCCTTAGCAGTTCTTCAGTAGGTATTCGCTACCAGTTGTATAATGGATTTGCGCCTGTTGGCGGAGAAGTTTCCGGCACAGGTAGTTCGATAGACTTCGGGTTACAAACAGCGACAGGTATGTATACAGTGGTTGCAAGAAACGCTGCTACAAGCTGCACCAACAATATGATTGGTTCTGCAACAATTAGTATCAATGCGCTTCCTACGCAATACGCGGTTACAGGCGGCGGCAACTATTGCACAGGCGGCGCCGGTTCGTTGGTTGGTCTTGCTTCATCATCTCTTGGCATAAATTACCAGCTCTATCGCGATGGTTCGCGCGTTGGCTCACCAGTTTCTGGTACTGGCGCTGCGCTCACTTTCGGATTGCAGACAACGCCCGGCAACTATGTAGTTGTGGGTACAAATGCAGCTACGTTGTGTTCTAAGGTAATGACAGGTAGCGCTACTATCGCTATCAGTCCGTTGCCATTAGCTTATACAGTTTCAGGCGGCGGTTCTTATTGCGTTGGCGGCACAGGGTTGCCTGTATTGCTCAGTGGATCGTCTTTTGATGTAAACTATCAGTTATATAGAAACGGTGTTGCAACAGGCGCTGCTATAGCAGGTACAAGCAGAGATCTTGATTTTGGTATACACACAGACACTGGCAGATATACTGTAATAGCTACAAATGCTACTACAGGATGCAGCAGCAATATGCTTACATCTGTTAATATCCGTACAAATCCATTACCTGATGTTTATACAGTTACAGGCGGCGGCAACTACTGCTCTGGCACTTCTGGTTCGCACGTAGGATTGAGTATGTCAATTGTTGGCGTTTCTTATCAGTTGTATCGCGATGGTATTGCCACTGGTTCATCATTCCTTGGCGGCGGCGTTGCGCTCGATTTCGGATCTTATACAACACCTGGCGTATACACTGCTATGGCTACAACAGGCGCTGGTTGTACAGCGGCAATGGCTGGTTCGGCAACTGTTGGTATTACGCCATCTGTAACGCCTTCAGTTACAATCCGCACAAGCGCTCCCGGCGATACGCTTTGCGCAGGCAGCACAGTTCACCTTACAGCTATACCAGTAAACGGCGGTAGCGCTCCATCGTACAACTGGAACGTAAACGGCGCTAACGTAGGCGTTGGTAATACATACAGCTATGCAGCAACAAATGGCGATGTAGTAATAGCAACCCTCACAAGCGATGCAGTTTGCGCATTCCCTTCTGTTGTTAGCAATACTAAGGTGATGAATGTATTGGCTAACCTTACTCCATCGGTTGCAATTACTGCAAACCCTGGAAATATAGTTTGCCCACACACACCTGTAACATTTACTGCTTCAAACGTTAACGGTGGAACATCGCCAACTTACTACTGGATTAAAAACAGCGTTATTGTTAGCTCAGGCCCTGATTATACATACATGCCTGCCGACAGAGACGTGGTTATTGCTATGATGGCAGGAAGCTACCGTTGCGCTACCAGCGATTCAGTGTTCAGTAATAATGTATTGATGGCTATTAATAATGAATTGCCAAGCGTAAGCCTGTTAGCAACCCCGGGCAACTATATAGCTAAAGGACAAATGGCTACAATAGTTGCAACGCCTGTGAATTGCGGTACAACGCCAGCGTATCAGTGGTATGTTAACGGCGCTATATTGCCTGGATCAACTACCGAAACGCTCATGAGCGATCAGTTTATGGATCAGGATACGGTAACCTGCGAGGTGACAACCGGCGGCGGTAGCTGCGCAGGCGTTAAGGTGATGAATTCGCTGGTGATTAATGTAAGCAGTGTTGGCGTTAAACAAACAAGCAGCGTTGCCAACAATGTATCAGTGGCGCCCAACCCGAATAAAGGTTCGTTTGTAGTAAAAGGCACATGGAACAGCGCAACAAACGAAGCTGTTACTGTAGAGGTTACAAATATGCTGGGTCAGGTGGTATATACTGAAAAAGCTACTACCAACAATGGCATTCTTAACACTCAGGTTAATCTGGGTAACAACCTTGCAAGCGGTATGTATTTACTTAACTTACGTTCTGAAACAAACAATGCAGTATTGCATATTGTGATAGAGCAATAAGAATACCAATACTAATAGCAGAGCGTGGCGCGAGGATTTCCTTTCGCCACGCTTTTGTTTTTGTATTTGCGTTCGTAAAGGATCCAATATACTGGTAGTCAGTTTTTATGCGTTGCTCAACATTATTTATTGTTTAAACCAATAGCCATATCAAGGATTATTGCCGGGATAAACGGATATTTGTAAACTTATAGATGAACATGAAGATAGGTATAGTTTGTTACCCCACTTTTGGTGGAAGCGGAGTGTTGGCTACCGAACTTGGGTTGGCGCTCTCTGATAAGGGTTACGAAGTGCATTTTATTACTTACGAGCAACCAGTCCGACTGACACAGAGCTTTCACCCCAATATATATTTTCACGAGGTTAAGGTTCCTACTTATCCATTGTTCGATTTTCCGCCCTACGAAACTGCGTTGGCAAGCGCAATGGTGAATGTAATTGTGAATCAGAAGCTAGATATACTTCATTTACATTATGCTATACCGCACGCCTCTGCCGCATATTTTGCACGACAGATACTCAAAAAAACGGGCAACGATATACCATTTATCACAACGCTACATGGCACAGATATTACACTGGTAGGGCGCGATACTACTTATGCGCCCGTGGTTACGTTTTCAATAAATGAGTCGGACGCTATAACAGCCGTATCAGACAGTCTGAAAGAAGAAACTTATAAGTGGTTTAAGATAGAAAAAGACATACACGTTATCCCCAACTTTGTAGATGTAAAGCGATTTCATCAGTCGGATAAAAATCACTTCAAACAGATGTTGGCGCCTGATGGTGAGCGCATATTGGTGCACGTATCCAATTTCCGTTCAGTGAAACGCGTGCCGGACGTGATTAGTGTTTTTGACAAAGTGAAGAAATCTGTGCCGTCAAAATTATTGATGATAGGCGACGGGCCGGAGCGCCAGAAAGTGGAAGACATGGCGCGGAGTCTGGGTATATATAACGATATAAGGTTTTTAGGTAAGCAAGAGCAAATTAGCGAAATACTGAGTATTGCCGATCTGTTTATACTTCCTTCTGAAACAGAGAGTTTTGGGTTGTCGGCGCTGGAAGCTATGGCTTGCAATGTTCCGCTTATATCTACAAATGCAGGTGGATTGCCTGAGATCAACATACAAGGTAAAACAGGTTTTTTGAGCGACGTGGGCGATGTAGATTCTATGGCGGAACATGCTATATTTATACTCAGCGACGCAGACAGATTACATCATTTCAAAAAAGCTGCCATCGCGCAAGCGCGAAAATTTGAAAAGCAGCACATAATACCGCAATACGAGAAATTGTATTGTCAGGTTATCTCCGAATATAATTTAGCCAAAAATAGAACCTCAGGGTTGGAGTGCGACAAAGAAACAGTTGCGACTTCATGACCCAGTAGCAGCGGTAGATGTTAAATAAACAAGGATTTCCGGTGCGCCATTATGGCGATTACTCCTTACTTTAGCGGCATGGCAGCAAAGAAGAAAGTAGCTCAAAAGGGAAATAGTAAGTCGAAAATAGGCTTGTATGCGGCTGTCTCTTTTTTTGTACTTATTGGTTTTGCTGTGTTTATGGTATTTGGCCCAAACACAGGCAACCTAAGTAAGGGCGAGGATTTTTATATACGTACCGGTTGGAATTACGAACAGGTAAAAACTGAGCTTACCGAGGGGGGCTACGTGGCCAATTGGTTTAGCTTCGATCTGCTGGCTGGGCAGGCAAAGCTACCGGAGCATGTGCATGCCGGCAAGTATAAGATTCGCAAAGGCATGAGCAACTATAATATGGTGCGCATGCTGAGGAGTGGCAGGCAATCGCCGGTCAGGTTGGTAATTAACAAACTGCGTACTAAACGTGATTTTGCAAGTCTGGTGTCTAACAACCTTGAGGCAGACTCTGTCCAAATGCTGGCTTTGTTGTCGGATGCCAGCTACCTATCTCAATTCGGACTGGATACAAACACTGCGCTTTGCGGCATTATGCCTGATAGCTACGATTTTTTCTGGAACGTGAACGCAGACAAAGTGTATAGAAAGTTGGTAAAAAACTACCTCCGTTTTTGGGATGCCGGGCGCAAGGCAAAAGCACGCGAACATGGCGTGACGCCAAACGAGGCGATCATAATAGCATCGATAGTAGACGAGGAAACGAATATGGCCGACGATAAACCAAAAGTAGCCAGCGTGTATCTGAACAGGGTAGCTAAGGGTATGAAGCTACAGGCCGACCCTACCGTAAAGTATGCTATTGGAGATTTTACTATAAAACGTGTAACTGGGAAGATGCTGGATTATGTATCGCCATACAATACTTATATGTATCCCGGTATTCCTCCGGGGCCTATATGCACACCTGCTGTTAGTTCGATAGAGGCTGTGCTGCAAGCTCCACAAACGACTTATTTATATTTTTGCGCAAAAGAAGATTTTAGCGGTTATTCAAACTTTGCAACCACGTTTGAAGATCAATTGAAAAACGCGAGAGCATACCAAAAAGCCCTCGACGCAAGGGGCATACATTGATAAAATATCCTACGGTAGCGCTATGCAAATACAAGAATTAATAGTTTATACTTCTTCCATAAAAAAAACGAAGCAGTTTTATACTAAAACGCTCGGATTTCCTGTGGTCAATGAAACTGACGAATTGGTGTCGTTCCGTGTGTTCAAATCAATTCTGACGTTTAAGGCTACAAATACAAAACCGATATACCATTTTGCCTTCAATATTACCAACAACCGGTTTTCGGATGCATTTGAATGGATGAATAGTAAAGTGGATGTGCTACCAACAGCTACAGGATTGCCTATTATAGGGTTTGATGACTGGAACGCTCAGGCGTTTTATTTTCATGATAATAACGGCAATATTCTCGAATTTATAGTGCGGTTTGATTTACCCTATCATTCAACGCGCCCATTTTCTGTGGCCGACATACGGGAGATATGCGAGGTGGGTATTGTTACGGATGATGTGCCGGGTATGGCCTCTTTGGTTCTAGATCGTTTTGGCGTACCCTTTTTCGGAAAATCTAAACCAACGGATCAATTTACAGTATTAGGCGACGATTACGGCCTGTTTATCATTACAAAAGCGGGTAGGGGATGGCTGCCCACAGGAAAGCCCGCGCAAAAATACCCGATGACCATCGTTTTTGGCGATGCACGGCAGCCGAACACTATGGGCGTGCATCGGCTGGAGATATAACCACTTTTATAGCATTAGTCTATAGTCGCTATGCATTTTAGCTCAATAGCTATAGCCGTAGGTAGGGCGTCTATTCCTACTGTTGTTCGGCAAGGCTGATTATCTGCGAAATATTCTGCGTATATAGCATTGTAGGTATGGAAGTCGCGTTTCATATCTACCAAAAACACAGTTACATCTACCAGTTTATCCCAACTGCTGCCGCTTTCTTCCAGAATAACGCGTACATTATCAAACACGCTACGACATTGCGCAGCAAAATCAAATTCTTTGAAGTTGCCGTGCTTATCAGCTATTAAACCAGGTATCTCATCTGTTCCGGCTTTGCGTGGACCAACGCCTGACAGGAAAAGCAAATTGCCGACGCGTTTTGCATGTGGGTAAAGACCGACTGGTTTTGGAGCTTTATCAGTAGAGAAAGACATATACTATATTTTGACGCCCGGCAGTACGAGAGCCTACCGGGCAAAACGGATAAATTAATGACTATTGTTTGTTGAAGTTGATAAGGGACACTACCAAGCCGCGTGTTTTAAGATGCGCTTCGGTTAGGTTGAGCGATACCGTTTTACCATTAATAAATCCGGAGCCGCTGTAAACTACTGAATCTACAGTAACCGGAGCCACTGCGAAATTGGAGCCAGTGGCAGAATTATTAGACAAAAACACATCGAAAGTAACACCCGATTTTGATGGTCGCGACCATACAAGCTGCATTTTATTGTAATTGGCAGTATCTGATCCGGCCGAAAAAATAAGTGCATGACCTGCCTCAGTATATGATGCAAAGCTGGTGTCAACAATACCTGTATCGAGTACGTTTACATCAAACTTAGCGTTACCTACATAGGAAGCCGAGTACATTTTTCTGTAGATAATTTCACAATTACCGCCACCCATTCCGGCCTTGCAAATACATGATCCTCCACTACAATTACCATTGTTAAGGCAAACTACGCCGTTGCAGGTTTCTTTAGTGCAAGAGCTGTAGAGCGCAGCAGAAAATGCGCTAAGCGCTAACGTAGAACCCAGCGTTATGTACTTTAATAATTTCATAGATAATTCGAATTTGCAACAAAAACCGCTATAAGCTTCAAAGGTAAGTTTAAACGGTAACTACTGCAAATGATAACCCAAACAATAGCTTTTTATTGCACTATTTAACCAATTTAAGTTGTTCGGTGACGGAGCAGAAGGTGTAGCCCTCCGTTTTATGCGTTAATAGGTTTGTTTCAACAGGTTTTAATGGTTGTTAAATATATTATTTTGTTTTTGTAGCGCAGCCTACCAATCAACTTTATTGGTACATTTATGTATGATTCAACGCCTTTTCGATATAGTGGAGCAGCAAAGTAATCTTGCTCCCAACGCTATAATGTTGGCCGCCAAAGAAAATGGCGCATGGCGTACGTATAGTAGCCGCGAAGTATGGGAAACAGCTTGCTACCTTGCCGGGGGATTGTTGCAAGTGGGTATTACTAATCATACGCTGCAGCCCGAACAGCAGGAAAAGATTGCCATTCTGTCGCCAAACAGGCCCGAATGGATGATAACCGACATAGGTGTGCAGCTTACAGGAGCCGTGCTTACCCCGGTGTACCCCACTATAAGCCCTAATGAACTGGTGTATGTGCTGAACGAGGCGGGCGTTCAAATAGTGTTTGTGGCAAACGCAGATATTTATGCTCGATTTAAAGGCGCGTTCACTGAAGTGCCCACCCTCAAAAATGTTTATTCGTTTGATAAAGTGCCGGGTGTGACACATTGGTGCGAACTAACCGAGAAAAAGCTACAACCAGATAAGACGGTAATAGACAGAATAACCAAAGAAACGCTGGCTACTATAATATACACGTCGGGCACTACAGGCAACCCCAAAGGGGTAATGCTGACGCACAACAACATAGTAAGCAACGTTCAGGACTCTATGCCCGCTTTTAGCTTTGCTACCAAAGCGGGCAGGGCGCTCAGCTTTTTACCGCTCAATCACATCTTCGAACGCATGGTTACCTATGTGTATCTGCAGTCGGGGGTGTCTATTTATTATGCGGAAAACATGGATACTATTGGGCTAAACCTGAAAGAAGTAAAGCCAATGGTGTTTACCACTGTGCCAAGGCTGCTGGAAAAAGTATACGAGCGAATAATGAACACAGCAATGGAGCTGACAGGCATAAAGCGCTTATTGTTTTTTTGGGCGCTCGATCTCGGTAAGCGTTTCGATAATGCAGTACCCGGCAATCCCTGGTATAGATTACAATTGTGGTTGGCCAACAAGATAATTTTCAATAAATGGCGCGCTGCTCTGGGCGGCAACGTTAAAGCAATTGTAGTAGGCTCCGCCGCCTGTCAGGAAAGATTGTTGCGCATATTTACCGCAGCCAACGTGATTATTATGGAGGGGTATGGCCTTACTGAGACATCGCCGGTGGTGTCAGTAAACAGATATGAAAGTAAAAACAGGAGAATAGGCACTATAGGTACGCTAATAGATAATGTGGAGGTTAGGATAGCCGAAGACGGAGAAATATTGTGCAAGGGACCAAACGTAACAATAGGCTACTACAAGCATCCTGAGCTGACTGCAACCGCAATGGAGGGAGGCTGGTTTCATACAGGCGATATAGGCGCATGGGTAGACGGTAAATTTTTGAAAATAACCGATCGCAAGAAAGAGATATTTAAAACGTCGGGAGGTAAGTATGTTGCGCCTCAGGCTGTGGAAAATAAAATGAAAGAGAGTATCTATATAGAACAAATGATGGTAGTGGGCGATGGACGTAAGTTTGTAAGCGCGCTTATTGTGCCCAGCTTTATACAGTTGCGCAAGTACCTGCGCGATAATTTTGCAAATATTACAGTGCCTGAAAATAATGCTGATCTGATAAAGCTGCCTGAAGCGACGGCGCAGTTGCAAAAGCAAATAGATAAGTACAATCCACTATTCAGCCATCCCGAACAGGTAAAGAAATTTGCATTGCTACCTGACGAATGGACAATTGACACAGGCGAACTTACACCCTCGCTAAAAATAAAGCGTAAAGTGATATTGCAGAAATATACAAAACAAATTGAGCAGATGTATGCTGATTGACGCCGCTAATTATGCAGGCGTCAATCAGCATAGCCCTATTGTTGTTCAACCAGGTCTTTTATTTGCACGAGTATGGGGTTCCAGCCTTCGCCGGCATTGTATGCCTCATTATATCTGCGCTCCCCGTCTGCTACAGTCGAATAGTCGCCCTGCGTTACTACCAGCGTAGTTTTTCCGTTACTTTCGGTAAGTATATAAGTTACGGTTAGGTAATTTTCGGGTAGGTCGGGTATTGTAGAGTTTGGGTCTATAGTAGTATAGGCCAGCCATACAGGCGGCTGTATAGTTACTATATTACCTTTTACAGCTACAAACTCTTTCCCTTCATACTCCATGCGCCAAAGCAATTCGCTGCCCTGCTGCCAGTCCGAAACTGTTTCGCAGCCAAACATATATTTACGGGTTTGCTCCGGGTTGGTCAGCGCGTCCCAAACTTTTTCGGCAGAGGCATTGATGGTTATTTCGCTGCGAACAATAAGTTGATCACTCATGGTTTAGATTTTTAGGCTTTCAATTTTACACACAATAATAAGCGATTTGTGGTAAGTATGCGGCGCCCTGGCTTTAAAAGTGTATTTATTGCAAATGTTATTAAATGTAGCGAAGTATTGGGCTGACTGGAACTATTGAACAATAAAAATAGCGACGATTAGTTTATACCGAAACATTTTATGCAGTTGCTAATAGATCAAATAACCTACCGTCCGGCAGTGGAGGCCGACGCGTTGCGCCTTTCTGTTTTGTTCAAACAAGTATATATACAAACATATGCTACTGAGGGTGTAACCACAGAATTTGCCAATTTTATTACCCGGCAGTTTGCTGTGGAGCGAATGAGCGACTTAATAGCCAAAGAGCCTGCCTGTATTATCGCAGCTGTTTTCAAAAACAACTTGATTGGCGCAGTAGAAATAGAATATGACAAACCCTGCCATATTGGAGATTTTATAGCGCCCGAACTAAATAAACTGTACATACTAGAGTGGTTTTGCGGCATAGGCGTTGGCAAGGCGTTGATGCGGTATACCGAAGATTTTTTGCAATCGCTTGGCTACAGGAAGTTGTGGCTGTGGGTATATGTACTCAACAAAAGAGCAATTGCATTTTACGAAAAACAAGGTTATGAATATATCGGCAATGCTTATTTTCAGATGGAGGAGAACCTGTATGAAAACAAAGTGTTGGTAAAAAATATATTATGACCGAGTAGGCGCCTGATATTTGAAGGCGGTTACCTTAGTTTTGAAAACCTGAAGTATATTGGGGTTTGATGGCAAAAGGCAGTAAAACTAACATACAAGAAGCGGCAGCTGTAATACAGCCAGAACGAAGCAATACAAGCTACCGGCAGCCCAATGCGCTTACGCATGTGTGCGCTTTGTTGGCTTTAGTAGCGGTGGTTTGGTGGTTTTTGCGGGGTTGTCTGGACGCTCAGTTTACCGGCTGGGACGACCCTGGTTATGTGAATGAGAATCCGCTGATAAAAGACTTATCGTGGGAGGGTGTTAGAAACATTTTTTCAAAGCCTGTAATGGGCAACTATCACCCGCTAACCATACTCAGTTATGCGCTCGACTACAGCGCTGCGGGTCTTGAGCCTTTTCGCTACCACGCACACAATCTGTTATTGCATTTGTTGGGTTGCTGCATGGTATACTGGCTTAGCCTTCTGCTCAGCGGCCGGTGGGTAGTGGGCCTTGCGGCCGCATTGCTATTTGGCATTCACCCGATGCACGTAGAGTCTGTAGCTTGGATATCTGGTAGGAAGGATGTGCTGTACGGCGTTTTTTACTTTGGCGCTTGTATTGCCTATTTGTATTATTTGCGCAGCGCGGCCGCCAGACGCGGCTTGTGGTATGGAGCGGTTTTGCTGCTGTTTATTGCGGCATTGCTTGCTAAGCCTGTAGCGGTCAGTCTGCCGCCCAGCTTATTGCTTTTAGATCTTTGGGAGCGTAGACAACTAAAATGGAATCTGCTTGTTGAAAAAATACCGCATTTTTTATTAGCCATGGTGTTTGGTATAATAGCTGTCAGGGTGCAGCACACCGCTGGCGCTATGGATATGCAAAAAGTGGACTATAATCTGCTGGAGCGTCTGGCATTAGGCAGCTATGCACTGGTTACGTATTTATGGAAGTTGATTTTGCCGGTTCATTTGTTGTGTTTTTATCCGTACCCGCCCAAGGTGAATGGCGCATTACCGGTCAGTTTTTATTTATACCTTCTTGCTGCGGCTGCAGTATTGTTTTGCAGTTGGTATGCAGCCCGACGTAGCCGGGAGCTGCAATTTGGTTTGTTGTTTTTTGCGGTTAATATCGGATTGCTATTGCAGTTTTTGCCGGTTGGCGAAGCTATTTTGGCCGACAGATATACCTACGTACCTTATTGGGGTTTCTTTTTTATAGCCGCATGGTGGTTGGGTGGGCAGTACGAGAAAAGTGTAGCCAACCGTACTTTAGTATCTGCCGTTGCGGTGGGCCTATTGCTGGTTTTGGGCTATGGTAGCTCCGCCCGTACCGAGGCATGGATGGATTCTAATGCGCTGTGGCGCGATGAGATTGACAAGGAGCCGGTAAATGCACCGCAGGCGTATAACAATCTCGGATTCATATATTATGTTAACTGGAATACTGCTACCGACCCGGTAGCAAAGGCTGCCGCTTTCGATTCTGCAATGTACTTTCTGAATAAGTCTATTGAATTGCGGCCTGCTTTTGTAAACCCATATATTTCTCTTGGAGAGATGCTGAGGGGCGTAGGTAGGTATGATGATGCCAAGGTGAAATACCATCAGGCGTTGAAGTTGAGTCCTAACGAAACCAATTTGTTTGTTGGGTTGGCCATACTTTACTACATCACTAAAAACTACGATTCGTCGGGGTACTATTTCCGCCATGCTTTGGCCTTAAAGCCGTCGGGCGAGGCATGCAATAATTACGGCAATTACCTAAACCTAACTGGCAAGAGCGACTCGGCTATCATAGTCTATACGCGCGGCATAGGGCTTGCGCCGGATATGTACACTAATTATCTGAACCGCGGGATAGTACTGGTAGCAAAAAAACAGTGGGCCGATGCAGTAAAAGACTTTGATAAAACTATAAAGCTGAACCCTGAAATGGGCGAGCCGTATTACCAAAGGTCGGTATGCTACAAGAACATTGGCGATAGTGCAAAGGCTGCCGCCGATCTCGATAAAGCGCTATCGCTGGGGTATAAAATACCTCCACTTACGGCTGATACTACTGCCCGATAGCGGTGTTGAAAACGGAGTGCAAATACTGATATTAATCAATAGCAAAAGTCGATTTTTTTATTATTTTTGATAGTCTTTCTCTGACAAATGTCTACCTAACCGTTAAACAATAAAATTATCTTTGTCTTATGCAAATTTTGGATGGTACCCTTGTATCGGCTCATATTAAAGAGCAAATTAAGCAGGATGTAATAGACTGGCAGGCTGCCGGAGGCAAAAAGCCGCATCTTGCAGCAATACTGGTAGGCAACAACCCAGCGAGCGAAGCCTATGTAGGCTCAAAAGTGAAAAGTTGCGAAAGTTTGGGTTTCGACTCAACCTTGCTGCGTTTTGGCTCTGAAATAACCGAGCAGGAATTGATAGACGAAGTAAATAAACTAAATGCCGACGATGCGGTAGACGGTATTTTGGTGCAGCTACCGCTGCCGCGCCATATTTCGTCTGATGCTATTATAAATACCATCAGTCCTGAAAAAGATGTGGATGGATTTCATCCGATATCGCAAGGGAAAATGATGCTGGGACAGCCCACTTTTTTGCCGGCTACGCCTTATGGCATCATGTTGTTGCTGGAGCATTATGGCATAAATATAGACGGTTTGCACTGTGTGGTTATAGGTCGCAGCAATATAGTAGGTACGCCAATGACAATTTTGCTGAGCCGCAACACCAATCCCGGTAATGCCACTGTAACGCTGTGCCACAGCCGCACAAAAAATCTGAAAGAATTGTCGCGTCAAGCCGATGTGATTGTAGCTGCAATAGGCAAGCCATTTTTTGTAACAGCCGATATGGTAAAACCCGGCGCTATAGTAATAGACGTAGGTATCAACCGCATAGACGATGCAACAAAGAAATCAGGTTCTCGTCTGGTGGGCGATGTAGACTATGATAACGTAGCGCCGCTATGCAGCTACATAACGCCTGTGCCTAAGGGCGTAGGGCCAATGACCATATGCGGACTGATGAAAAACACACTGCAAGCGGCAAAGGAAAAGGCTGCAAGAAAATAGTTGACAATGTAATATTATGATACAACAAACCCTTATTGGTTGAGCCAATAAGGGTTTGTTGATTATTGAGTATTTATAGCATTGTGCGGTTATGGTTTGGCGGCTCCGGCATACATTTGTTCTATGATGCTCACTACATCTCTACCTTCCTCTGCGCTGGTCATTACCGGGTGGTTGTGGCGCAGCACATTTACCACATTTTGAATCACCTTGTCATGGTTGCTCATAGACCCCTGATACAGTCCGTAATCGTTGGCTTTGGCTGTTATGTTTATATGGGGTAGGGTGGCGGCAGCCAGTTGTTGGTATTCTATCGTATTCAGGTATTGTCCTCCTATTTTCACTGCGCCCCGCTCGGCCATAATGGTAATCGAGCCTTCCATGTTTCGTTCGTATGCGCAGGTAGTAAAATTGAAGTTGACAATAGCGCCATTGTCTGCTTTCAGCACAAAACTGCCCGTATCTTCTACTTCGGTATTGTGGCGGTGTGCAAAGTTTTCTATCCGTCCGTAAGCATCGTTTATTGGGCCATTCAGATAATATAGTATGTCTACAAAGTGACTGAATTGGGTAAACAGGCAACCGCCGTCGCGCTGTTTGCTGCCGCGCCAACCACTGCCTGCATAGTAGGCGTCGCCGCGATTCCAGAAACAGTTTACCTGTATCATGTATATTTTACCCAGGTCTTTGTTGTCTATCAGTTTTTTTACCTCTTGTACCGGAGGATTGTACCTGTTTTGTTTTACAGCGAAAATGGTTTTGCCGGTTTGCGCCGCTGCGGCTATCATATTTTCACATTCCTGAACACTAATAGCCATTGGCTTTTCAACTACTGTATGTAGTCCTGCATGCAAACCTGCAATGGTGTGCGGCTCGTGCAGGTAGTTGGGCGTACATACGCACAGCACATCTACTTTCATAGCATCCAGCATCGCGCCAAGGTCGGTATAAAATATAACGCCATTGGGTACTTTAGTTGCTACAGTTTCATCTATATCGCAAACGGCTACCAGTTCGGTATCGGGATTATTGAGGATATGCTCGGCGTGCCGACGACCAATATTCCCAAAACCGACAATAGAAAATCGAATCTTTTTATGCATGAATCGTCAAAAGTAAAAAACCAAAACGGAACATTCAGCGTAAGTAGTATAGAACACAAAAAAATACCTGAATGAGTAGGAAGGAGATGGAGACAGAGCGTTTGGCAGCGGTTCGGATTTTTGACCAGATAAATTTTGATTTTAATGCCAGCCTTAAGGGGATACTGAAGCTCGCAGCGTATATATATGATACGCCGGTAGCATTTATTACGCTAATAGACAGGGATGAACAATTGTTTAAAATGAACTACGGCTTTGATGTGGCGGTAATGCCTCGCAATACTTCATTTTGTACGCATGCCATTGAAACAAATGAGGTATTGGTGGTAACAGACGCAAAAGTAGATGAAAGGTTTTTCAACAGCCCGCTTGTAATGAATGCTCCAAATATTCGTTTTTATGCTGGCGCGCCTTTAACCACTCAGGAAGGACACAATATTGGTACGGTATGTGTAATGGATCTGAACACAAAGCAGGTAACTGCCGCCCAATGCCAGCAACTGGAGCATCTGTCTAAACAAGCTATGCACCTGATGGAACTGGAACTGGCCTACAAGGCGCTACGCCAGCAGATGAAGGAAATAGAAGACAAGAACAAGGCGTTGTCAGACATCGCATTTATACAGTCGCATGAGTTCAGAGGGCCGCTGAGTTCTATAATGGGATTAATGAATATTATAAAAGAAGAAGAAAAAGCAAACACAAATCCATATCTGTTGATGATGGAAGAAGCAGTGAGAAAACTGGATGAGAAAATACACCTTGTGGTAAAATGGACAGAAGTTACCCACAACACTTACTTCGCATAGTTTTTTCGCATAGTATTAACCTCCATTGCTTTTATATCTACAGTAAAGCAATGGAGGTTAATATTTTATCTGCTACTCCACCACAAACTTTATACCGCTTGTAGCTCCGTTGGCTTTTATGGTCGCTATATACATGCCTCGTGCAATATTGGCATTTAGTTGCACAGTGTGGTTTATGACTCCATTAGTTACGTCGGTCACATCGGAATAGAACTCTTGTCCAACAGTATTTTTTATAGCTATCTGCGCACTACCGGTATAGGTAGCTCCGCCTATTTTCCCTTTTATGGTAAACACACCTTTGTTTGGGTTCGGGGTAAGGGTAGGGTATGCGGGCCATACAGTAGGTTGCGTTACGGTTACTGCCATA
>CAZLPE010000046.1:26322-27411 GCA_964561325.1 uncultured Flavipsychrobacter sp. | reverse complement strand
GTTTACAATACTTTTGCTGCGCAATAGCTAATACCCAAAAAACACAACCTCTTGCAAACAACCCTAAATTGACAACAAACATTACATACAGTATTGCATTAGCTATTGTTGCTCTGGCAGGCGCAATTGCGCTGTTCTTTCGGGCTATAGTGGTCAGGCGGATGAATGTAATTTTCTTTTCGCTTACTTTATTCCTCGTATTTGTTGCCGCGGGCGCTTGGACGGCTTTTCTGATTGCCCAGAAATCATACAACAGGGTAAAGGGTATTTTTCATGGTCGTAGCGGAATCGAAGTCTACACTGCTTTGTTCGGGAAAAGTAACCATAACTGCGTAGAGATACTTTCTTTTCAAGATCAAACGCTACCCAAAATAGACTATGCCATTTGGCTGCATTTTCGCACCTGCCCAAACGAGCTTAAGCGTATACTGCAACTACATCAGTACGAAGCTAAAACAATCGCTACCTCCGGAATGACACCCAGCGGTCCGGTTGCCAACAACGAATGGTTTAAGCCGGAGTCGCTCGGCGACACCATTTTAGTGTTTACTTACAAAAAAGACGAAATGGGCAACCTACAGGAAATTTACGCATCGCGCGACAGCGTTACGGCATTTTGCGTAGATATTCAAGACTAATATTTACCCGACTGGCGAAGATGGTATAGTACTGTAGGCTGTTTGCTATGCTCACATATGGCCAAAGTTGTTTGCAATGGGTGCGGCTCTCCTGTACAAAAACTTTTTTCTGATGCTTCTGAAATATACAGTCCCCAAAACTAATAAGGCAAAAATCAAGATTAAAGCGGGCAAATACAGTATAGCAACTACAGGCAATACGGTGTACAGCAACGCAAAGGTTGTTTTTACGCTCAGGGAAGCTTTTCTGGATCTTACAATTTCGGCTAACACCAACGTAAAAAACACCAACTCTAACACTACCCCTATTGTCTGTATTGTGCCGCCATATGCCCAATGCTGTATCTTGAACAATGTGCCCACGGTAACAAACACCAGACCTATATAGAAAAACGGATACAACAAATTACGGTTCATAACCAATGCAAGGTATTACAATCTGCTATTATTC
>CAZLPE010000046.1:0-26222 GCA_964561325.1 uncultured Flavipsychrobacter sp. | reverse complement strand
CAAACGCAAAACAGGGTAATACATGATATTCGCGGACCTATAGCAGGCATTATAGGTCTGGCCGATATTATGAAAATGCAAGGCAGGGAAAACAATATAGACGAAGTGCTGGAGTTTATAGGCCTCATCTATAAAGGCGGAAAATCTGTGCTGGAGCTGGCCGATGAAATACTGACGGAGGAGAAAAGGCTGAAAACCAATGTGAAGCGCGACGAAATGCTGCTGCAAACCTTTAAGCAAAGACTACTGCAATTGTACACGCCGCAGGCGCGGAGCAAGAATATAGAGTTTACGGTAACCGTACGCAACACTGCCGACGACATTTCGTTTCCGCAAAACAAACTAATGCAAATAGCGGGCAATCTGATATCGAACGCTATAAAATTTACGCCCAAATGGGGCAATGTATCGGCCATACTGGACGTAGCGCAAACCGATACCGGCAACACCCTGCACATAACCATAACCGACACCGGCGCCGGTATAGACGACAATAAAATAGCCGCGTTGCTGGCAGATAATTCCACATCGAGCGATGGCACCGATGGTGAAAAAGGCTATGGCTTTGGTCTGGCTCTTGTGAAACATTTGCTAAAGGGGCTCAACGGAACGCTCAATATAACGTCTAAACAAAACGAAGGAACAGTCTTTGAAGTGACCATACCAGCACAAAAATAAACGCATCTGCACCCATCAATTGCCGTCCGCCAACGTGATCCGTTAGCGGGCGGTTTTGTTTAGCGCCAAGCAGTAACGGCTGCCTATTGCGCAGCGGCGATTTGTGCGATTTGTTAAAACCTAATCTTCTGTAACAAATGTTCCGCTGGCGCAGGTATAGCGGAGGCACCTTTGCACTGTTCAATTTTTAGAAACAAATGCAAATAGCAGGATATCTGGCCTCGGCGCTCATCGGTTTATCATTAGGGTTAATAGGGGGCGGAGGCAGCATACTTACGGTGCCGGTATTGGTGTACCTCTTCGGCGTAGACGCCACTATTGCCACCGTATATTCGCTTTTTGTGGTGGGCAGCACCAGTGTGGCTGGTTCGCTTTCCTACTTCCGGCGTGGACTGGTGAACGTAAGAATGGCATTACTTTTTGGCATTCCCTCTATAGCGTCTGTGTTCCTCACCCGTACCTATATTGTGCCAGCCATACCTGCACACATAGCTACTCTGGGCGGCATCGACATCACAAAAAGCATGTTGCTCATGGTGTTGTTTGCCACGCTGATGATATTTGCTTCGTACAGCATGATAAAAAAAGCCGCCCCTGCCGATGAGTCTATACCCCAGCCTGCAGCTTCGCCATGGCTGGTAGCCGTTCAGGGGTTAACAGTTGGTCTTGTTACTGGCATGATAGGCGCGGGCGGTGGTTTCCTCATTATTCCCGCACTTGTTAACTTGCTCAAGGCGCCTATGAAAACGGCGGTCGGCACGTCGTTGGTTATTATTTCTATCAATTCGTTGCTGGGCTTTCTGTTTTCCATATCGCGTATAGCTGTGCAATGGCCATTGGTTCTCACCATCACCGGCATTGCCATAGGCGGAATACTGGTAGGAAGTTACCTTGCAACTAAAATAGATGGAAAAAAATTAAAAACTTCCTTCGGTTGGTTTGTATTAGCCATGGGAATTTACATACTTGCAAAAGAAACAATACTCAAATAATCCGCCGTCAGGAACAATTGTACCCGTAGCATATGGCGATACATCTGAACTTCGCATAAAAAACAACAAAACAAAATAAACTAACCAACAAAACAGATACAAAATGAACATCGAACAAATCTATACCGGATGTCTGGCGCAGGGCGCTTACTACATCACGTCTAATGGCGAAGCCGCCATCATTGATCCGCTTCGCGAAACACAGCCTTACATGGCCAGATTGGCTAAAGACGGCGTAAAACTGAAGTACATTTTCGAAACCCATTTTCATGCCGATTTCGTTAGCGGCCACCTCGACCTCAGCCGCCAGACCGGCGCAGCTATCGTGTACGGCCCTAACGCCACCTGCGAATTTGACTGTATTTCGGCTACCGACAATCAGGTGTTCGAAGTAGGCGCTATTAAGATAAAGGTTCTGCACACACCCGGGCATACCATGGAAAGTTCTTGCTACTTGCTGATAGACGAAAATGGCAAAGACACAGCGCTGTTTAGCGGCGATACTTTGTTTTTAGGCGATGTGGGCCGCCCGGATCTTGCTCAAAAAGCGGCGCACCTTACACAAGATCAGTTAGCAGGCTTGCTCTACGACAGCCTATATACCAAAATACTACCATTGGCCGACGACATTACCGTTTATCCGGCGCATGGTGCAGGATCGGCTTGCGGAAAGAATATGATGAAAGAAACGGTTGATACATTGGGCAATCAGAAGCACATGAACTATGCGCTCAATCAGCCCGACAAAGAGTCGTTTATAAAAGCGGTTACAGATGGATTGTTGCCGCCGCCGGCCTACTTTGGTATGAATGTAGCCATGAATAAAAAAGGGTACGACAGTTTTGACGATGTACTAAAAAGAGGCATGAAAGCGCTCAATGCAGCCGAATTTGAAGTAGCTGCCGAAACCACCGGCGCACTAATACTGGACACCAGAGCCCCGGGCGTATTCACTAACGGTTATATTCCACAATCTGTAAACATAGGCCTGTCTGGCGATTTTGCTCCATGGGTAGGCTCGCTTATAGTAGATGTAAAACAGCCCTTGCTGCTGGTAACAGACGAAAACAAACAAGAAGAAGCAGTAACGCGCCTCAGCCGCGTTGGGTTCGACAATGTGATTGGCTATCTGGATGGCGGATTTAATACCTGGGTAAACGCAGGTAAAGAAACGGACAAAGTAAACCGCATAACAGCCAATGAGTTTGCCGCAGCAGTAAACATAGGCAAAGACAAGGTAATAGATGTGCGCAAAGAAACAGAATATGCCGCTGAGCATGTGCAAGATGCCTACAGCAAACCGCTGGCATACATAAACGACTGGGTAAACTCGATAGACACCAACGAACATTTCTATCTGCATTGCGCCGGCGGTTACAGAAGCATGATAGCAGCCAGCATATTACAAGCAAGAGGTATTCGCAATTTCTCTGAAGTGGAAGGCGGCTTTGGCGCAATAGCTAAAACAGAAGTACCCCGCACCAATTTCGTTTGCCAAAGCAAAGTGCTTACGCAAAACGCATAAATAAATAAACTAAACATACACACCCTGTACTTTCTCTGGCGCCGCCATTTGCGCGGCGCCGGGGGCGGTGGGTTTGCAGCTCGGTAGCCAAGGCGCTACAGCTTTCAATATTATAATCACTACAATTTCCCCCAAAACATAATGTTAGAAACACTTAAACAACCATGGCCATGGTATGTGGCTGGTCCGCTTATTGGCCTCACTGTACCGGCGCTCCTGCTATTGGGCAACAAAACTTTTGGCGTCAGCTCGTCATTGCGACATATTTGCGCATCTTGCTTCCCTGCCAATATACCATTTTTTAAATACGACTGGAAGAAAGAAATATGGAATCTGCTATTTGTAGCAGGTATTTTACTTGGCGGCGTAATAGGCGTATACCTTCTTGCCGACCCCAACCCAATGATTATTAACCCCAAACTGGCCCAAGAATTGGCAAGCTATGGCATAACAGGTTATAGCAACCTTGTGCCTGCAGATATCATGAACTGGCACGCGCTGGCAACGCCAAGAGGCTTTTTGCTTATGGTAGTAGGCGGGTTTATGGTAGGGTTTGGCACACGCTATGCAGGCGGCTGCACAAGCGGCCACTCCATCATGGGCTTGTCTAATATGCAGTGGCCGTCGCTTGTTGCTACTATATGCTTCATGCTCGGCGGCATACTAATGGCCAACTTCATTTTACCATCTATTTTATCGCTATAAAACAACAAACACAATGACACAAACCTCCAATTCTTCAACAGATGTGCGCACAGTTGACGCCATGTGCATCAACGAAAGCAAACTACAGCACAAATGGTACCACAACGTAAAATACCTGATCATAGGTATTCTGTTCGGTATAGTTTTTATTAAGGCCGAAATCATTAGCTGGTTTCGTATACAGGAAATGTTCCGCTTCCAGTCTTTTCATATGTACGGCGTCATTGGCAGCGCTATAGCAGTGGGTGCGCTATCTGTATGGCTTATTCGCAAATACAACATAAAAACTATTTATGGCGAAGAGGTAGTTATCCATCCAAAAGAGTTTAACAAAGGACAAGTAATAGGCGGACTTATTTTTGGTTTAGGCTGGGCCATGACGGGCGCATGCCCCGGTCCGTTATTTGCTCAGATAGGGTCGGGCGCCACTGCTATTGCCGTTACGCTACTCAGCGCTATAGCCGGCACATGGCTATATGGCTACATACGCGAAAAATTACCCCACTAATACCTCGGCTATGCACGGAAAGAAAACAATCATTACTATTTTATGGGTGTTGGCAGCTGGTGCGCTCCATGGTCAAACGCACAACAATGCGTGGTTCAGGGGAGCCATCAGCGCAACCGTTCATACCAAATACAAACTGGATGTAGAGCTGCAGCACCGTAGGCAAAACGGCCTGGCTAATACCGATATGCTGGCCAACAACCTGATGTTGTCGGCAAGGGTATGGGCGCATTATCAACCAACAGATTTCGTAAAACTCTCGATATCGCCAATCGCTGTTTTTGCGAATTATGCGCCTATACAAAAACCAACAGACGAGTATAAAGCGCCAACGCGCGAAATACGCTGGTCGGCAGCTACCGAATTGACGCAGCCGCTATGGGGGCAGCTACATGCGGTACAGCGCACCGCCGCCGAGCTACGCACCTTTAATAGTGCGCAACCCAATGTGGTTAGGGTGCGCGAACGTATTGGGCTAAGATACAACATCAAAAAAATGATTGGCGTAAGCGCGTTCGATGAACTAATGCTGAACGTAGCCGGCGTCGCCTTTACCCACCTTTACGACCACAACAGAGTAGGATTCGATTTGGAATACAATGGAATAACCAACCTGAAACTGAATATTGGCTATATGCGCATCAACCGGCTGCCCTTATCGGGCGCCAGTCAAATTCAGGAAAACAATGCTTTTCTCAATTTCACCTACCTACTTCCTCACCCCCGCGCAAAAACCGCATAACTACGTAATACAGTTACCGCCAAGTGCGCTCGCGTTACTGTACATTCTTTCCATCTGTCACGAATACAGCTTGGGAATTGCGGGGTTATTGGGCGTTTATTGGTTTCAGATTCAGTTCTTGCGCCTTTGTTAGCAGTAGTTGATAGGCTGCGTCATAATCGTTGGCTATAATACCATCCAGTATGGCTTCGCGCACCGCAGTTTTCAGTACGCCCACTTCCCTCGACGGCGCCAGACCGAACAATACCATTATTTCGTCGCCGCTTATTGGCGGCTGCCAGTTGCGAATCTTATCTTTTTCTTCTACTTCTTTCAGCCGCTGTTTTACCAGTTCAAAGTTTTCGAGATATCGCTTTACTTTGGCCTTGTTTTTAGATGTAATATCGCTTTCGCAAAGTATCATCAGATCGTCTAATTCCTCGCCGGCATCAAACAGCAGCCTGCGCATAGCCGAGTCGGTAATATCTTCTTTTGTAAGGCTAATAGGGCGCAGATGCAGCGACACCAGCTTAGCCACATACTTCATTTTTTCGTTTTGCGGTAGCTTAAGTTGCTTAAATATGCGCGGGGTCATGCGCTCGCCCACTACCTCATGCCCATGAAAAGTCCAGCCATGGCCTTCTTCATATTTTTTGGTGGCCGGTTTGCCTATATCATGCAGCAATGCCGCCCAGCGCAGCCACAGGTCTTCGCTTTTAGCTGCGGTATTATCTACCACTTGCAGCGTATGATAAAAATTATCTTTATGGCCCTTACCCTCAATGATCTCTACGCCCGACAATTCTACGGCTTGCGGAAAAAACTCCTTCAGTAGTCCGCTTCTGAACAGCAGATCGAGCCCGACCGAGGGTTTGGCAGCGGCCATTATTTTGTTCAGCTCGTCTGTAATACGTTCTTGCGACACAATTTTTATGCGTTCTTTATTGCGCGTTATGGCATCATACACATCGGGCGCAATAGTAAAGCCCAATTGTGTGGCAAACCTTATGCCGCGCATCATACGCAGCGGATCGTCGGAAAACGTAACATCCGGCCCCAGCGGTGTGCGTAATATTTTATTTTTAAGGTCTGCTATTCCGTTAAAAGGGTCTATTAGCTTTCCATAGTCGGCTTTATTCAGGCTTATCGCCATTGCATTCACCGTAAAGTCGCGTCGTAGCTGATCGTCTTCTATGGTTCCTGCCGTTACCATCGGTTTTCTGCTATCGGTGGTATACGACTCTTTACGTGCACCTACAAACTCCACATCAAAGCTGCCCAGTTTGAACTGCGCCGTACCAAAGGTTTTAAAGAAATTTACCTGAGGGCGTCCGGGTAGCGCTGCCGCTACAGCATGAGCAAGCGCAATACCGTCGCCTGTGCAAACTATATCGGCATCCTTGGTAGGCCTGCCCAGTATTTTGTCGCGCACAAAGCCGCCCACAAGGTAGCAGCTTACATTCATTTCAGTTGCTGTGGCGCCTATCAGTTCAAAAAGCTTAATTTCTTTGGGCGAGCATTCAATATCCATAATATGGCGCAAAGCTAAAACAGTAGGGCGTATTTATTGGGGCAATCGTGGAAAAACTTAGTAAGGGCTGATTATAGGCTGTATCGGGTTGCTCTTAAAATGCAAGAATAACGATGAGTACCTCCGCCCATATCAAAACGGATGACCAAGCGTACATGATATTGTAATCACCCCCGTATCACTTCCATCTCTCCCTCATCCGACAGGCGCACGATACGCGATGGCGGGCTAACCGTGTCATCGTCTTGCCGGTACTGCGCCACATAGTCGCAGCCATTAGCTATTGCCGCAACAACCTCCGCGAAAATAGCCGGAGCGGGTTCCCCACTTAGGTTGGCCGATGTAGAAATGATTGGCCCTCTAAACCGCTTAATCAATGCTTTACAGAACGGATCGTTCGTTACCCTGATGCCAATGCTGCCATCCTGGTTCACCACATTGTCCGGAAAGCCCAATGCGCCATCATATACTACGGTAGTAGGCCGGTCGAACGATTCAAGCATAGCAATAATATCTGGCGGCGGAGCTGCTACGTATTGCAATACATCTTTAGCGTCGGCAAGCAGAACAATCATGCTTTTATACTTGGGTCGGTTCTTCAACGCAGCAATTTTCTCTACGGCTGCAGCATTCATAGCATCGCAGCCCAGCCCCCACACCGTGTCGGTGGGGTAAAGAATCACTCCGCCAGCCGCCAATGCCGTAACGCAGTTTTTTATATCGTTTTCGAAGTCCACCATAGCAGTTGTTCATTTTTTATATTCGCAGCGCATTTAAAATGCCCTTCCGGACAAGTTTTATGTCCGTGCAGTCCGCAGGGACGGCAAGGCAGTCGTTCCTCCACCTCCACAATCCGACCATTGGCGCGCAACGGACCAAACCCAAAAGCAGGAACTGTGCTGCAAAACACAGCAGTAACCGGCGCATTCATTGCCGATGCAAAATGCAGCGGGCCGGAGTCGTTAGTATAGTTCATAGCAGCGCCCTCCATTAGCGCCGCCGACTGCAAAAAGCTAAGATCGCCGCATAGCGACTGCACACCTTTATGCTTTGTTTGCGCCGCAATGGCGTCGCATATAGCTTTATCGCCGGGACCGCCTAATATATACACCTTACAGCCCATTGGCAGGGCATCTATCAGTTCTATCCAGCGCGCTGCGGGATATTGCTTGGTATACCATACAGATGTAGGCGCAATACATACATATTGCCCATGCCTATACTGCATAACCCGCTCATAGTCTGCAACAGAAGGATACATTTTTGGCATTTCAGGCTGACTATCTGTCAGCGGCTCTATGAGTTGTTGGTTGCGCTGCGTTTCATGCACTATCTGGGCTGAGTAAGGCTCAGATAACTGATGTTTTACTTTATGGGTATAACAAAAAGAAAAAGGATTCTTATCGAAGCCCGATTTAAAAGGCGCTCCAGACAGCATAGTGAACAGGCCGGAAGATGCAAAACGGTGCACATTGATGACGTGTGTGTACTGATTTTTGCGCACGGTCATGACCATTTTCAGCAGATTTTTCTGCTTGTCTGTGCGTTTGTCCCACACAAGCAGTTGGTTTATGTAGGGATGACCGGTCAACAAAGCCTCATTACCTTTACGCAATAAAAAATCGATTGTTGCATCAGGATAAAAAGCGTGCAACTTCTCTACCAAAGCCGTTGCCAGCGCCACATCGCCAATAAAAGCAGTCTGTATCACCAAAAATTTATGCATCGCAAATGCAAAACTACGATTGTATTCCTTTTTAAAGGTTTTAACATTTAAAAACAAGTTTTTTTGATTTTTTGGTACTAAATTTGTTTTGACAATTACATTCACGAACAAACTTTCATAAAGATGAAAAAACTGATTCTTTCTTTTGGTTTTCTGGCGCTCTCTGTTGGCGTAACATTTGCCCAAAACAAAAAGCATAAAGAAAAACAAGACGGCGGAGAGAAAAAGACTGTAATTACTACAAACACAGCAACTGCCACACCGCCGCCGGCAGCAGCAACAACGCTTACCGCAGACAACATGGCGTTTGTAGACGGGAGCCACGATTTCGGGGTAATACCTGAAGGGCCCGATGCGAGTTATGAATTTGTTTTTAAAAATACGGGTAAAGAGCCAATAATAATTGAAAAAGCACAACCATCCTGCGGCTGCACGGTTCCGTCTTTTTCTAAAGAACCAGTTGCTCCCGGAGCAAGCGGCACTATCAATGTGTCTTACCACACAAAAGGCCGTCCTAACGCATTTACCAAAACAATATCAGTTGTATCTAATGCCGGCACAAAAGTGCTGACAATAAAAGGGAATGTAGAGAAAGCCCCCGCAGGATCAGTGCCGGAAAACACTTCTTTGATGAAAACAAATTAGTACTTTGCGCTTACCAATATATTTAAACAAAAACAAAAATAACCACACAACAAAGATTATGAAAAAAGTATTTTTATCGCTTTTCTGCCTTTCTTTAAGCGCAGTTGTAGTAAAAGCCCAAGATAAGAAAGCTACACAATCGACGCCAGCGCAACAGCAGGCATCGCCAATGCCGCAGCCAACTCCCCCACCTACGCCAGCACAAGGCCGCGTGGTAGGTGGAGCGCCAACGCCGCCCCCTCCAACAGTTGATGTAAACGCAGGTAAATTCAAATTCGACGAAGAAATACACTTCTTCAAGGATGTACCAGAAGGACCACTGGCTGAATTCGATTTCGAATTTAAAAACACCGGCAAAAGCCCAATCGTTATTACAGACGCTCATGGTTCTTGCGGTTGCACAGTGCCAACTTGGCCCCACGAGCCAATTTTGCCAAAACAAAAAGGTAAAATTCACGTAGCGTATACCACCAACGGTCGCGCAGGTATGATAGACAAGGCGATCACCATCAACTCAAATGCACAGCAACAACCAATGATGCTGTACATAAAAGGAAATGTGATACCTAAACCAGCCGATCCAAATCCTCCTGCTCCAGGCAATCCTGCAAAGTAATTTAAGGATTTCATAACAGATTTTTCTTTGAAAATAGTTGGCTCAGGCCAACTATTTTCAGAATATACAAAGAGTAATATCCCCAAACTATTTTTTTATGAGAAAACTATTCATTCCGCTTTTCTGCATGCTCTTTGGCATGTATGCACAAGCCAACGCTCAGGGAAAGGCTTCGACAGCAGCGCAAACCAAATTTACCGACGGACCACACTTTAAGTTCGATGGCGGCGACACGCATGATTTTGGCGTAGTAAAACGCGGTCCGATAGCAATGCATACATTCGAGTTTACAAATGTGGGCAATGCACCTATCATTGTGCAAAACGTAACGCCTTCGTGCGGTTGCACCAATGTAGAATGGATAAAAACGCCAGTGCTGCCGGGTCAAAGAGGCTATATTCAACTGGGTCTGAAAACAGCCGAGCAACATGGAGTGTTTAACAAGGAAGTATACATACAAAGCAATGCCGTGGTGCCAAGCGGCGAAAAACGCTACACCCTATACATAAAAGGAGATGCTAAGGGCGAAGAAGTAAAAGAATAGCCTATTTGCTACATAAATAAAAAAGGAATGGGCGACACCAAAAGTTCGCCCATTCCTTTTTTATTAGTTAGTTGTTTATGCAAGACCAGATTGTGTGTTCTTTCCCTCCAGCATGGGCACAAACGAATATACGCCTATGTACTCTTCATTTATTGTGCCGTCCTTATCCTTGGTAATTCGGGTCATCCGTTGGGTTTCCCCTTCACCAAGCGGAATCACCATTATACCGCCGGGTTTTAGCTGCTCTATCAGCTTTGGCGGAACAAACGGAGCGCCGCAGGTAATCAATATTTTATCGAACGGTGCAAACGAGGGTAAACCCGCAAAACCATCGCCATAAAAACGCTTAATGTTGAAGTACTTTTTAAGAAAGAAAAACTGCCCTACATGGTCGTATAAGGCTTTCTGTCGCTCTATGGTGTAGAGCGTTACGCCCATTTCGGCAATAACGCAAGCCTGATAGGCGCTACCCGTGCCTATTTCTAATACTTTGTCAAACTTTTTAAGGTCGAGCAAATGCGTTTGCATAGCTACCGTAAAAGGATGTGAAATGGTTTGACCGGCGGTGATAGGGAATGCCCTGTCTTCATATGCCTGCCGTTCAAACGCTGGGTCAAGAAAAAAATGTCTGGGCACTGCATCTATAGCAGCAAGCACGCGCTCATCGGTAATACCTTTATTGCGCAGCAATTGAACCAGCTGTTTCCTCAACCCCTTCTGTAAATACGTATCTTCTCGCTCCAATGTGTGCAACATACCGTAAAGATAAACCACACCAAGCTAAAATAAAAAAGCAAAAGGGCGCTTAAAACTTGATTTTTTAGCTTACCAAATCAGGCGGCAATCACCAGAAAAATCTCCCACAAACGAGCAAATGCAGGATTAATGACAATGACATATAGTTAAATCACCGTTAAACCGTATATTGCAAAAGTTGTCGGGGATTTTAGCCTCGGTATATTTGTAACTAATGAAAAAAGTATTTCCCTTAATCGTTGTGCTCATAACGCTGTCGGTAATTGGCATATTGTTTATTCAAATGTCCTGGATAAATAATGCCCTTAAACTGAAAAGGGAGGAATTTCAGCACGAAATAGAAAATGCGCTTATACAAATTAAAGACGACCTGCAAAGCAAATTCATCGACAACAAAACACTCATCATGCTCACAAAAGGCGCAAGAGAGAGTTTTTTGCGCGATAACTTCACCACACAAAAACTGAGCGAGGAAGAAGTGCGCCAGATAATAGATAAAGATTTGCGCCGTAATAATATAAAACTGCCTTACGAATACACTATCCTCAATATTTTCCAGACACCGCTGTTTATTTCTCCGGGCTTCAAACTTCAAGAGTCGTCGAGCGCCTACCAAAAAGACCTGAACAATCCCGATTCGGATATGAATCAGGAGAAATTGTATATCTCGATCAATGAAGATAAAAACCTCATTTTCAGGGAAATGGGCTGGATGATCGCTGCGTCTATAGTTTTTACCTGTATCATCATCTTGGCTTTTGCCGTTACGGTGCGAACGCTGTTCAATCAGAAAAAACTATCAGAAATTAAGTCGGACTTCATAAACAATATGACGCACGAACTCAAGACGCCGCTCGCTACAATATCGCTGGCTATAGACGCGCTGACCAATGAAAAAGTAATACATGATGCTGACAAGATAAAAATATACAGCAGCATGATTAAGGAAGAAAATAAGCGCATGAACAAGCAGGTAGAAAAAATACTACAGGCTGCACGACTGGAAAAAGAAGAAATAAAACTAAACCTGCAAAAGCTCGATGTTCATCAGATAATATCAAAAGTAACAGATAATATATCGCTACAGGTGCAAGAGAAGAATGGCGGACTAAGCCTGAAACTGAATGCAACTAACCCCATAATAGACGCCGACGAAGTACATTTCTCTAACATCATATTCAATCTGCTCGACAATGCTATGAAGTATTCTACGGCAGCGCCTCAGATAATAGTAGAAACGCTGAATACCGGCAATGGAATGCTGTCTATAAAAATCAAAGACAACGGTATAGGCATGGACAAAGAAACTTTGTCGCGCATATTTGAGAAATTTTACCGCGCCCACACCGGCAACCTGCACAATGTAAAAGGTTTTGGATTGGGTCTTAGCTATGTAAAAGCCATAGTAGAGGCTCATGAAGGTAAGATAAGAGTAGAAAGTACGCCGGGCAAGGGCAGTATCTTTACCGTTATCTTACCAACTGTTGAAAAAGCCTCTTAAGCACTTATAGAGTGATACACAAACTCTTAATAACAGACCCAAGACGGATTGCGTCGAAGATCTGAATTTCGGTAACCTCGTGTTGTTTTACAGAATGCTCGTGCGCGCCAACGCAACGCTCGCAGCCGTTGACCGCCGACAAAACAAGGCTGATCAATTCGAACATTCTCTTACCCATTGTAGGGAGCAGCATCGCGCTCATGCGCAGTCCGGCAGGCTGTTTGTTATACAATTCTACATCGTGCATATAATGCTTAAACCTGTAGAAAATATTGTTTAACCCCATGATGGATGCGCAAGTGTGCGTTTCGGCTATCTCATCGGGCGTGGCGCCTTCCTTGACAGCAAGTTGTTCAAAAGCCGCAATCAATACACTATGCTTATCGGTTATTGCCACTGCCAACGCTATAAGCAACGTCTCTTTACGCGTAAGATTTCGACTGTTTAGGGAGCCCGATACATTTAGCTTCAGGTCTTTCAGGTACTTGCTATTTACAGCGCTCAAGGCTACGATGCCGGGGCTGGAATAGTTACTATCTATTCCCAGATCCTGCAAAAGCCCCAATACGGTTTCGTTGTTGTTGGTATCCATAAATAATAAATTATCACCTCTTCAACAAGGCGAATACGCCAGTTTCAGAAATGTGTTCTTTCTTTAGAATGGTTTGAAATACTATTTTGAGCAAGTCATAAAAGAGAAAAAGTTAAAACCATTGCCGAAAGATTGCTCTGCCTGCGCTGGTTTTAACTTTCACCTATTTATACTACCAGAATAGTCTGGAGTCAATTATAATTAAACAAGTTCTATTACCACAGCGCTTGCGCCGCCGCCGCCATTGCATATAGCCGCCAAGCCATATTTAGCGCCTTTCTGCTGCAATACGTTGATCAGTGTAGTAACTATACGAGCGCCGCTGCTACCCAGTGGATGACCCAGGGCTACTGCACCGCCGTTTACGTTTACCTGCTCCGGCTTCAGATTCAATATTTGAGCATTTACCAACGCTACCACGCTGAATGCTTCGTTAAACTCAAAATATTCTATATCCTCCATTTTGAGACCCGCCTTAGCAACAGCTTTAGGCGCAGCCAGCGATGGTGATGTGGTAAACCACTCTGGCGCCTGCTCTGCGTCTGCATAACCTTTCAGTTTTGCTATTGGCTTAATACCGAGCGCATCTGCTTTCTCCTTGCTCATCAACACCAGCGCAGTAGCGCCGTCATTGAGTGTGCTTGCGTTTGCGGCAGTTACTGTGCCGTCTTTTGTAAACGCAGGGCGCAGTCCGGCTATCTTATCAAACTTCACATTCCAAGGCTCTTCATCCTTTGTTATTTTAATCGGGTCGCCCTTGCGCTGCGGTACTTCTACAGGCACAATCTCGTTATCAAACAAGCCGGCTTCCCAGGCAGCCTGGCTACGTTTGTAGCTCATTATCGCATATTCGTCCTGAGCTTCGCGGCTGATATTATATTCTTTTGCGCACAAGTCGCCGCAATTACCCATCGGGTAATTGTGGTACACATCTATTAAGCCGTCTTTAGACAAGCCATCAATAACAGTAACGTTGCCAAATTTGTTGCCCCATCTTAAATTTTCATTGTAAAACGGAACATTGCTCATGCTTTCCATACCGCCGGCTACTACTACTTCTGCATCGCCAAGCATGATAGATTGTGCGCCTTGCATTATTGCTTTCATGCCGCTGGCGCATACTTTGTTTACTGTAGTACAGCAAACGCTGTCTGGTAAGCCCGCAAATTTTGCAGCCTGACGCGCTGGCGCCTGACCCAAATTAGCCTGCATAACACAGCCCATCAATACGTCGTCTACATCTGTTGGTTTCACTCCAGCCCTTTCCAATGCCCCTTTGATAGCTATTGCTCCAAGCTTTGTGGCCGAAAATTCTTTTAGCGATCCACCCCAAGAGCCCACAGGCGTGCGAACGGCGGAAACTATATATACTTCTTTCATGAAAAAATTTTAGAACCGCAAAATTATGAAAAACGCCTGACATAACCCCTGATTATAGTTAGCCCAAACTTATACCTCCATCGGCATTTGCAATACTCATGCCGCAACCCGCAACCGCGCCGCCTTAGCTTACCGAAATAAACGGCCTGCAAACAAAAGAATGTATTGCCCCACCCCAATATAGCCGCTACAAATTTTGATTATTAACATTACTTATTCGTACCTTTGCAGGCCTAATTTCGGGCAGTTGGCCTGCGCCAATCCGAATCAGGGCTTTGAAACAAAACAAGCGAAATTTTCATAATGATCTCAATTAATAATCTATCGCTTCGCTACGGCAAGCGTGTGTTGTTTGAAGATGTGAATACCAAATTCACAGAAGGTAACTGCTATGGCATTATCGGCGCAAACGGCGCAGGAAAATCAACTTTCCTGAAAATAATAAGCGGAGAAATAGACCCTACAACTGGCAGAGTAGATATCTCTAAGGGCTCGCGCATGAGCGTATTGAAGCAAAACCATTACGAATATGACGAGGTGCCCGTACTGGAAACAGTAATTCGCGGCAATACTGTGCTTTACGATATAATGAAAGCTAAAGACGCTATTTATGCCAAAGAAGACTTTACAGAAGAAGACGGCATTAAGGCCGGCGAACTGGAAGGGATGTTTGCTGAAATGGACGGCTGGAACGCAGAAAGCGATGCCGCTACCCTATTGAGCAATCTGGGTATAAAAGAAGATATACACAACAAACTGGTAAAAGATATAGATGGCAACCAAAAGGTGCGTGTGCTTCTGGCGCAGGCATTGTTTGGCAATCCGGATATACTGCTGCTCGATGAGCCTACCAACGATCTGGATCTCGAAACTATTATGTGGCTGGAGAACTTTTTGGCCGACTACGACAAAATAGTTTTGGTTGTGTCGCACGATCGTCACTTTCTGGATACAGTATGTACGCACGTTGCCGATATCGACTTTGGTAAAATCAATGTATACACCGGTAACTACACTTTCTGGTACGAGAGTAGCCAGCTGTTGCTGAAACAACGCAGCGACCAAAACAAGAAAGCAGAAGATAAAATTGCCGAATTGAAAGAGTTTATTGCACGCTTCTCGGCAAACGCATCTAAATCGAAACAAGCAACCAGCCGTAAGAAAGCGCTCGACAAGATTAAGCTTGATGAGATGCGCCCATCTAACAGAAAATATCCTGCTATACTGTTTAACAATCAGGTACGCGAAGCCGGCGATCAGATACTGGAAGTGAAAGGATTGAGCAAGTCGCTGAATGGCGAAGTATTGTTTAAGGACATTTCTTTTGATTTGAAACGCGGACAGAAGATCGCGGTTATGAGCGCTAATTCGCTGGCCACCAGAGCCTTCTATTCCATATTGGCAGGAGAAGACAACGACTACAAGGGTATGTTTAAATGGGGAGTTACCGTTACGCCCACCTATCTACCCGCAGACAACACCGCTTATTTTGCCGACGACAACAACAACCTCATAGACTGGCTGAGACAATACTCTGAAGAAAAAGACGAAACGTTCATTCGCGGCTTTTTGGGCAGAATGTTGTTTACCGGCGAAGAAACGCTGAAAAAATCGAGCGTACTGAGCGGAGGCGAAAAAATGCGCTGCATGATGAGCCGTATGATGATGATGAAAGGCAATGTACTGATGATGGATGAACCTACCAACCACCTGGATCTGGAAAGTATAACCGCCCTCAACAACGGTATGAAGGATTTCAGAGGCACCATCTTGTTTACCTCGCGCGACCACGAACTGGCTAACACAGTTGCCAACCGTATTCTGGAAATTACGCCGAGCGGCCTTATAGACCGCGAAATGTCTTTCGATGAATACATGACCAATAACAGAGTAAAAGAAGTACGCGCTGAAATGTATGGCGGCGTGCCTGCGTAATACCTAACAGAAACTATAATAACAAAGGCTGCCCGATAACAAGGCAGCCTTTGTTATGTATAAAACTCTGATTGAACCCATACATTCATTTAGAAACTATGCCAAATGCGCAGGCAACAATTCGTCATGCAATTTTCTAAAAGAAGCACATTTCCCATTAGCGTACAACGACAAAAAATCCGATTTATTAAAACCACCCAATATTGCGTTTATATCGCCCTTATTTTTGTTGTAACCCATTCCTTTCAGCCTGAAAATTTCCGTTAAAACAGCCGATGGATGAAAGAACTCTTTCTCCGGATCAATACTTTTAATATCGCACCCTAATTTTGCCGTTATTGTCGATAGCAGGCTATCATCAAGTGCATTGTACAAATTATCTATACCCAATATCCAGGCTTCAATTTCCATAATAGCAAAGCAAAAATGAATACTATCCGGTCGATTAGCTCTTTCTGAAATGGTTTGCCTTGTCCCTTTAAGGAATTTAATATTCACCTCTTCGCTAATTGCGCCGTCTTGTACTTCGTCCCTATACGCTCTTGAATACATATCGCGAAGCCCGAATATTTTACAAAAACCACTATTCCACAAAAACTGTTCTCGTTTTAATATTCTTGCTAATACAGCGTTATCATTACCCACATTAATTATCTGAAAGTAATAACCAGCAATGCTGTTGGGATAAGCATATTCAGTAGTATTAAAGCTATTGTCAGTAAAAAGAGTGTAGCATTCTATCCACACATCCTGATAATCAAACATTTTTAGCAGGTATTCTCTCACAAATACCAGTTCTGTCTGACCTTCTACAAAAACTGCCACCTTTATCATGTGTCCAGGGGCTTTATGAAATCGGACGAGAAAAAATCGAAATTAGACAACCCTGTAAACTTGAAATTATCGAATAACTTAGGGCTGTTATTATAGTTTATAGCGGTAACCTTACTACCATTTCTGACCAGTACATTCCAATACTTAATATCAACTGCATCCATCAGAAACGCATCGTTTGATGTAGCAACCAATTGAATGTTTGATTGCAAGCATAAATCAAAAATGATACTACCCATTTTCTTAGCCCGGTCGTAATCCAAACCCTCGCACAAATCATCTACCAATACCATTGCCGGCTTTTTTACAACCAATAAATATTGAATAAAAACGAACATTGACAAAGCCCTAAACATACCCTGAGATAGTTGCCAATGAGGTACTTCTTTATCAACTCCTTTCTCTTTTACATATATGGATGTTCCATCACCATTTTGCCGAGAAATAATATGAGTTATCCCGTATCCGATTCTATTAAGATTTGTTTGTACTTCCAATCGAGCTTGTTCATTCAATAATTCAAATAATTCGGGCACGTCTTCTATAAGATTCAGTATTCCCGAAAAACTATGATTGTACTTTGAGTAAGGAATAATACTGGCAAATCTAAACCCATAAGAACTTTCTGCCCAACCCACTATATTTTCTAAATAGGGAAATTTCTTAACATCCCTATTTACATGCAAAATCAGCTTATTAGCTGGAGGAAAAACCGCATCTTGCGTAGCAGTAATATCATTGTAAATCCAAGCATTAGTTCTATCTCTGCTTAAAACTAAAACATCATCAACCCACATTTGCTCACATGTAATGACCAATGGCGTTTTCATACTATCGCGCACAATAGTAAAATCGTACTTTATTGTGGTATTCGCGCCGCTTAAAAACTCGAGCGACCAATGCGCATAATGATCCAAAAAATCTACCTGCTGTGTAATAGTTTTAATCAACACATCCAATACCAATAAGGTTCTGGATTTACCCGTAGAATTCTTAGCGACTATCAAATTAACTTGATTGAGTTCGAGATTGCTCAACTCCCAGTTTAATCCTTTGTACGAAAATTTAGATAAATACATCTGCTCAAAATTAAAAATAATTATTCCATCACCATCTACCGCACCACCGGCAACACAACGCTCGATGGATGCTCTGTGCTGCTATATATCGTAACATCGCACGGTACAAAGTCTTTTTCTGAGCAATGGTAAATGTCTACAAACTGTTGCGGATTACGGTCGGCAAGCGGGAACCAGGTACTCTGTACTTGCAGCATTATGCGGTGTCCCTTCTTAAATACATGAGCTACATCGGGTAGCGTATATTTCACCTCAGTAATTTTACCGGGCACAAATGCTTCCGGGCGTTCAAAACTATTGCGGTAGCGTCCTCTCATTATCTCGCCGCGCACCAGCATTTGGTATCCGCCCATGGTGTACTCTTTGCCGTTTCCCTTACCGTCTACCGAATCGGCATAGGTAAAATTATCAGGAAACTCATCTATCAGCTTCACAACAAAATCAACATCAGTTGTAGAAATAGACGCAAAAAGATCGGCCACTACCGGTCCGGCAAGTTTCACATTGTCAGTCAATACATCGGTTGAGAACGTGAGTACATCTGTGCGGCGGGCTGCAAAGCGTTGGTCGTCGGTCATATACTCGTTAGTGCGCCTGAAGTGTACACCCTCCGCATAAGGTACCGGTCTGGCTGGGTCGCTGGTGTACTTGGTTTGGCTTGCATTGTCGCCAGAGGCTGGCCGTTCCCAACTCATTGCACCATTGGCATTCAGGTACAACGGCTTAGCCTGCATGTCTTTGGGCGGCCAAACATCAAAAGTCTGCCATTTATTGGCGCCCGAAAAGAAAATATTGGCTTCTTTAATCTTGCTCAAGCTACCCTCGCCCTTCAGGTAGTAATTAAAAAACGGCAACTCAATATTTTGCTGATACCATTCTGAATTGAGCCGCCCAAACCGAACATTACCCAGATAGTCGCCAGAACCACGCGACCAGCCGCCATGGCTCCAAGGGCCCATCACCAGCTTATTGTTGTTGCCGGCCTTACGTTCTATTGCTTTATACAGGTTCCAGGCTCCGTAGCAGTCCTCCGCGTCAAACAAGCCGCCTACCACCAACGTAGCCACATGATCAGGTATATGCTGCACATGGTTGCGCACATTGCGCTGCTGCCACCATGTGTCGTAATTGGGGTGATTGTACAGGTCTGTCCAGAATTTTATGCTATCGCCCATAAGCGCGGCAAGATTTTTTAGCGGACCAGCTTGCAAATAAAACTTATAGCTGTCTTTTGTAGGAAAATTAAAGCCGCCCGACCCTGTTTTTGTGGGCGCGGGGCGCGGCTTGCCAAACGAACTGTAAAAGCCGAAAGCATCCATTTCCATAAACGCGCCGTTGTGGTGAAAATCATCGCCCAAAAACCACTCTGTAACGGGCGCCTGCGGGCTCGATGCCTTGAGCGCAGGATGCCCGCACATGGCGCCCATGGCAGCATAGTAGCCGGGATAAGAAATACCATATATACCCACGCGGCCATTATTGTTCTTCACATTTTTCACCAGCCAGTCTATAGCGTCGTAGGTGTCGCTGGCTTCGTCGGTTTCCTTACCTTTTTTATTCTCGGCATAGGGGCGCACATCCATAAACTCTCCTTCGCT
The DNA here is from genome assembly GCA_964561325.1 of uncultured Flavipsychrobacter sp. GTDB lineage: Bacteria > Bacteroidota > Bacteroidia > Chitinophagales > Chitinophagaceae > Nemorincola. The sequence continues at coordinate 6,356 of CAZLPE010000046.1, read as the reverse complement.
CATATACCTGCCGCGCACATCCTGCAACACCATAATATAGTTTTCTCTGCAATAGGCCATATATGGGCCGTTCCAGAAAGCGCGGAATGTATTTTCACCATAAGGCCCTATCGAGTACGGCGTGCGGTTCATTAGTATTGGGTGGCTACCGGGGGCCTTGGGGGCATAGATTATGGTAAACAGTTTTTTGCCGTCGCGCATGGGTAGGTAAACTTCTTTTTTGGTGTAGTGCGTTACCAGCCAAAGCGAATCGGAAACCGTGGCAAATAATGTTGCTGGCAACATGCAAACAAATAACAGGAAAAACAGACGCCTCATTATGTTTTTTTTAGTAGGCCTAAAAATAGGAAATAAGTAGGTAACGCCATTTTTTGTTTGCATATATCACCACGGCCAAACGCAAACAGAGCGACCTTGTGGCCGCTCTGCATCGTAATATTAATAGCGCTGTATTTTGGTCAGTTAGTTTGCGCTGTCCAGGTAGTCGCCATTGTCAGCAGTAGCTGGTTCGGCAACAGGAGCGCGATTGTCGTCGGCGCTTGGTCCGTACATACCTGGCACCGGAATGTCGAGCAAACGGAGGTATACGCTTAGCTGTCCGCGGTGATGGTACTGATGGCTAAATGCCCATGTACGCAATACCACTTTTTTAGGTAGCGTAAAATAGATATGCTCACCGTTGCGCATGGTCCACATTTTTTCAAAATCGGCGTCCGATGCGTTTTCCAAACAAGCAACTGCTTCCTTTACTTTTTCGTCGTGAAAGGCAACAAGTTCTTCTGTAGTAGTAGGCACAGTTGGTTTATAATCCCAGTTGGCAAAGTCGAGAACATCTGTGTTCATGGTCATGGTAATCCACGATGGCAATTCTGCAACGTGGCTGGCCAAGCGACCCATTTTCATAGATTTTTCGTGTGGCGCCCAAGCAAATTTATCGGAGGGCACGCGCGCAAGAATTTTAGCTGTTGATGCAGCTTCCATTTGCAATTCTGCAATCAAAGGTATGTTGTAAGACATAGTAGGAGTGTATTTTTGTGAAAAGTAGCTATTTTTTCGGAACCCCAAACCTGTTTAACCTAAAATTAAGAATCATGAATACCCGCAAAATAATTCAGGCATTAGCAATAGCATTTGCTGGCAGCTACTACGGTTGTGCGCAGCCTGCCGCCGGTATAAAAAGCGCTACAAAAGAAGCGGCGCTGACCGGCAACGAAAAAACGATTGCATTCTACAACTGCGAAAACTTCTTTGACCCCGCCGACGATCCCGAAACCGACGATCAGGATTTTACACCGGCTGGCAAATACCACTATACGCAAAGGATATTTGAACAAAAAGCCCACAATCTGGCTGTTGCGGTGCAAAATATGCCTAGCAAGGATGGACCGGCATTTATTGGCCTCGCAGAGGTAGAAAACACCGCTGCGCTCGACGAGCTGGTAAAACAACCGGAAATAGCGCGCCGTAACTACAAATATGTGTTGCGCAAAGGCCCCGACCCAAGAGGCATTAATGTTGCTTTCTTGTACAATCCCGGGCAGTTTACAGTATTATATACAGAATCGTTACCGGTTGACCTCGCAGGGCTGGGCGGCAAATCGACGACAAGAGATGTATTGCATGTAATGGGCAAAATGGACGCCGATACTATTGATGTGTTTGTAAATCACTGGCCCTCGCGCAGAGAGGGCGCCGCAGAATCGGCGCCAAAAAGAGCAGCGGCTGCACGCACAAACCGCAAGGCGCTGGACAAAATAATACAAAGGCGACAGCATGCTAAAGTTATAGTGATGGGAGACCTGAACGACAACCCTAATGATGCGAGCATTAACGAGGTATTGGGCGCAAAAGAAAACGCTAACGATGTAACGAAACCGGATCAACTGTATAATCCGTGGAGCGCTATATATGGGCGCGGAGAAGGCACAGAAGCGTACAAACACCAATGGAACTTGTTTGACCAGATTATGGTTTCGGGCGAATTAGCGCGTGAAAATGCGAAAGGATTGCACTTCGTAAAGGCCGAAATATTCAAGCCGGAATTGCTGGTAGATCATTACAAAGGGCATGAAGGCGAGCCGCACCGCTCGTTTGCAGGTACAAGATGGATTAACGGCTATAGCGATCACTACCCCGTTATTGTATATTTGTCTAAATAATTCGTTCTTTAGCAACAGGGTATTTAATGCTTGCGCCCCGCGATGGCTGCACATATTTTAATGCAAAAACCCGGTGAACGTAAATTCTATTTATGAAAATTACTTACCTTTGAGGCTAATTTCGAGAACTTGCTTTCAAAAACCAGACATATCGTAGTTGGAATAATTGACTTTTTCCATCGGCCTTTTGCTCGTATTATCCCTACGCAAACATTCAGGTACCTTGCCTGCGGCGGTTCAAACACAGTTTTAAACATTATTGTTTACGACCTTGCCTACAACGTACTTTTCCGTAAACAGGATTTTCATGTGTTTGGCAATATCAATATTGCAGTCAGCGTAGCTGCATGGCTTATTGCTTTTTCTATTAGCTTTCCGGCGGGTTTTATCATGTCGCGCCATATAGTATTTCCTGAATCCAACCTTCATGGTCGCATTCAGTTGTTCCGCTATGCGCTTACTACCGTTACTTTTATCATCGTCACTTACTTGCTCATCAAGTTTTTCGACACGTACCTGCCTATGATTCACCCTACCATATCGTACACATTCATCTGCTTGTTTACTGCTGTGTTGAGTTACATATCGCAGCGAAAGTTTACATTCAAAACAACGGCTACCCCCGAAGCGCTTACTGACTAAAATACTGTGCATTATTATAAAACTTCAAATGGTATTGGGCATTCCAATACCATTTTTTTATGAAATAATGTAAAAACTGACCGCCTCAATTCCCTTTTCAAGGCAAATCTATTATGTTTACGGTTCAATCATTAACTGGCCATGTACAAGAGGTTAACTACTGCCGTTTTTTTGTTTTGCTTTTTGGGCGTATCTGTGCCCAATGTATATGGCTGGGGCGTTTGGGGTCATAACCACATCAACAAAGCGGCAATACTTGCTCTTCCCAAAGAAATGGGTATGTTTTTTTACAACCATGCCGATTTCATTGTAGAAGAATCTACCGTACCCGACCTCAGAAAATATACCCTAAACGACAAAGCCGAAGTACCAAGACACTATATAGACCTGGAAAAATACAACTACCAAACATGGGCAACTATGCCTAAAACTATCGCGGAGGCGTCGGCCAGATTTGGCAAAGACACCATAGAAAAATATGGTATACTACCTTGGTACATACAGGATATGATGGCGAAGCTTACCACCGCTTTCAAAAACAAGAGTAAGACCGAGATATTATTGCTTGCAGCCGATCTTGGACACTATGTAGCCGACGGACATATGCCGCTGCACACGACGCTAAACCACAACGGCCAATTTACCGGCCAGGAAGGTATTCATGCCTTTTGGGAGTCGCAGTTGCCGGAGCTGTTTGGCAAAAACTACAACCTCAACCCCGGCGCCGCACAGTATATAAAAGACGTAGAAAAAACAACTTGGGAAACAATAGACTCCAGCTTCTTGCTTGCACCCAAACTGCTGCGAATAGAGCTGAAAATGAAAAAGGATAATCCCGAAGACAAACAATATGCCATAGGGCTGGGCGGTAAACCTGCAAAAAATAAGTATGGCCAGCTAATGCATGCCTACGAATATGCGCATGTATATCACGAATTACTTGATGGGATGGTAGAACGCCAGATGAGGTCTGCGGTGAAAATAACTGCGGGTCTATGGTATACAGCATGGGTAAATGCCGGCAAACCAGATCTTAGCGGCCTTGACCCCGACTACACCACCGAAAAAAATAAAATCACCTACAAAACGGACATGAAAGCCTTTGAAAAAGGAAAGGTAAAAGGCTGCAAATCAGACAAAGAGTTTTAGGCTCACCCTGCCCGTATTTAATCATATCTGCACCTATGTTGCTTCGTTTTCTTTATGCTGTTGTAGTTAGCTTTTCGCTACTGCTTGTTGGCTCCACACATACGCATGCACAAAACACCGCATCCGTCAACCTTGGGCAACGCAAGGAGGAGATACTAAAGTATGTAAATATGCACCGTACGGGTATGGGACTAAAACCGCTGACCGTAAACGAAACTATAGCCCAAGCTGCTGAAAAACACAGCAAAAACATGGCTACAAAAGTAATTCCGTTTAGCCACGACGGGTTTGATGAGCGTATGGCTCGCCTTGCCAAACAGCTGAAGCAGGTATATGGCTGGTCTGAAAACGTAGCCTACAGCCAAAAGCCGGCAAAGGAAGTAGTGACCATGTGGCTAAATAGCCCCGGCCATAAAAGGAATATAGAAGGCAATTACAACCTTACAGGCATTGGAATTGCGCGGAGCGCTACCGGCGAGCTGTACTACACGCAAATATTTTTGCGCAAGCAGTAATCACCTACTAATATCCATACTTATCCTTCCAACAGTTTTTCAGGTATTCGCGCTGACGGGCTTCTGCTGAATTGTTTCCGGGATCGTAGAGCTTTGTGCCGGCAATTTGCTCGGGCAAAAATTCCTGATCTGCAAAATTGCCGGGATAGTCGTGGGCATATTTGTAGCCGGCCCCATAATCCATTTTCTTCATCAGGCCCGTGGGCGCATTGCGTATAGGTAGCGGCACAGATAAGTCGCCGGTGCGGCCAACTAATGCCTGAGCATTATTGATAGCCATATAAGCTGCGTTGCTTTTGGGCGACGATGCCAGATAAGTAGCCGCCTGCGAAAGTATGATTCTGCATTCGGGATACCCTATCAACTCCACTGCCTGAAAACAACTTGTGGCCAGCAACAGTGCATTGGGGTTAGCGTTGCCTATATCTTCGCTGGCCATTACCAGCATACGGCGGGCAATAAACTTTGGGTCTTCCCCACCCTCTATCATTCGCGCCAGCCAATACACTGCGGCATTGGGATCGCTGCCCCGCAGCGACTTAATAAAGGCAGATATTATGTCGTAATGCTGCTCGCCGGTTTTATCGTATAGCGCCATTTTCTTTTGCACTATATCCTGCGCTATCGCATTGGTCAGTACTGTTGGCGCTCCGGGTATAGATGCGGCAAGCAGCTCCACGAGATTCAGCAGCCGCCGGGCATCGCCGCCGCTTAGCTGTAACAGCGCTTCCCATTCTTTTATCTGGAGTCCCTGTTCTGCAAGCCATTTATCTTTTTCCATAGCCTGCCGCACCAGCGCCATTAGGTGATCTTCGGTAAGCGCGCGCAACACATACACCTGACACCTGCTCAGCAGTGCGCTAATAACTTCGAAAGAGGGGTTTTCTGTTGTGGCGCCAATCAGCGTAATAATTCCTTTCTCCACCGCGCCCAGCAGGCTGTCTTGCTGCGCTTTGTTGAACCGGTGAATTTCATCGATAAACAACAGCGCATGCCCGCTACGATTGGCCAACTCTATTACCGCGCGCACATCTTTTACCCCGCTATCTATGGCGCTAAGCGTAAAAAAAGGCATATCGAGCGAATGCGCCAGTATTTGTGCAAGTGTGGTTTTGCCTACTCCCGGCGGGCCCCAGAAAATAATAGAATGCCCCTTACGGTTGTGTATCATTTGCTCCAACACCTTGCCGGGACCTACCAAATGTTCCTGACCAATAAAATCTGCAAGGGTCTTAGGCCGCACACGTTCGGCAAGCGGCATATTATTAGCCATAATAATGGATTTGTGTTTTTATTTTCAAGTTATTGCCTAAATTAGCCACATGTTACGCAAATTACTATTGGCGCTTTGCATTACCGGCTCTACCCAACTTAGCGCGCAGAATGTTCAGACAGCCGCTAAAAATACAGAAAATCGAAACGAAAAAGACATCGACTATAAACAGATGGGGGCGCCAATGCCGCCATTGGGTTTGATTACTTTTCACGATACCACGAGCGCTACCGAGCTTATAGACGGCGTAGCGCCGCCAAAACCTGCGCCCAAAAAGAAAAAGAAACGCAGAGCTGACGAGGCAGACCTGGGCGAAATGAAATATATAAGCAGCAAAGAACTCGACAATGGCTATAATCTGTTTGTAATGATGTTCAATCCTACGTGCTCGCATTGCGAAGACGAAACCCAGTTGTTGGAAAAAAACATGGATCTGTTTAAGAATACTAAAGTTGTTTTACTTGCCAACAAAGTAATGAAGCCCTACCTGCCCAACTTTACAAAATCCTTCAAAATAGACGATTACCCCAAAATGCACATCGGCGCAGATAGTCTTGGCTTTATAGACAAGGTGTTTCTATACCAGGCGCTACCGCAAATAAATATATACAGCGGCGA
>CAZLPE010000045.1:10738-27879 GCA_964561325.1 uncultured Flavipsychrobacter sp. | reverse complement strand
TTATATTCAGTATCTAATGTATGCGGTGCGGCATCAGCTACGCACATCATTTCTATCAATCCTATTCTCAATCCATCCGTATCAATACTGGCATCGCACGGTATTGCCAATTGTCCCGGCGTTACAGTGACCTACGATGCTACGCCAGTACATGGCGGTACATCTCCAAGCTATGTTTGGTTGGTAAATGGTAGCGTTCGCGCAGCAGGCGCCAGCTTTAGCTATGTACCGCTGAATGGCGATATCATTATCTGTAGAATGACTACCAGCGAAGCTTGCGTATCTGCGGCTACCGTTTCAGATACAGTCCGCGCTATTGTGGTTCCGTCGCTTACGCCATCGGCTACTATATCTACCGGCGTTTGGGGCGATACAGTTTGTAGCGGCGACTTAGTACCGTTTACCGTTTCTCCTGTTAACGGTGGTTCTACACCGAGCTTCACATGGAGCGTAAATGGTATCCCAACATCTACAGGCAGCACTTTCAACTATTCACCTGCAAATGGCGACATCATCACTTGTGCGCTCACCAGCAGCTATGTATGCCCAACGCCTGCAACAGTAAACAGTAATGCTATAAGAATGACTGTAGATGTGGCGCAGAATCCTGCTTTGACCATTACTTCAAATCCCGGCAGCGCAGTTTGCGTTGGTTCGTATGCAACGCTTACAGCACACAAATTGTATGGCGGCCCAGCTCCAATGCTCCTGTGGACTAAGAATGGTGTGAACGTAGCAACAGGTCCTACTTTTGCTTTTATTCCTACAACAGGCGATAATGTGTTCTGCACAATGACCAGCAGCTCTTCTTGCCGCACTTACGATCTTGCAGTGAGCAACATCATTACCCTTACCACTGTTGTGCCTACAACGCCTACAGTGAGCATTTCGGCTGTATCCGGTTCGGTTATAGGTATTGGTCAGAACAACATACTGATAGCAACCGTAACGCCCGTAACGCCTACAACTACCTATCAGTGGCAAATAAATGGCAGCAACGTACCCGGCGCTACTTCCAACTCGTACATCTTCAACCAGACAAGCGCTGGCGTATCGGCTGTAAATTGCGTAGTGGGTAGCGGCGACGCTTGTAATATTGCCGTAGTGAGCAATATGCTGAACATTGCAGTTACTACCGGCGTTAGCAACATCAACGAATCAAACAGCGATGTGCAGTTGTTGCCAAGCCCTAACAATGGCGTATTTACAGTAAAAGGTAAATTTGAAAACAGCAATGAAGATGCAAGAATTGAGTTGCTGAATGTAGTAGGTCAGGTTGTGTACTCAACCACCGCACGACTGAACAATGGCGTTATTGACCAGGAAGTAAATACAGGCGGCGCATTGGCCAACGGTGTATACATGCTGCATGTAACAGCCGAAAACGAGCATAAAACCATCAGATTTGTGATTAGCAAATAATTGCATAATCGCAGTATACTATTCAAAGCCCCGCCTATCGCGGGGCTTTGTTTTGCTGGTTTGGTTTACCAATATATTAACAGCGCCCAGCTGTTACCTTTTGCGCGACGCAGCATAAATAGGTACAACCAACCACATACGTATGCAACTGTTCAAAAAACTTTGGCTCGCGCCAATACTGCTTCTTGCTGCCTGTTCGGGTCAAAACAGAAGCGAAAATTATGTAGCTACCGACACTACCGCCGTAGCTACACAAGTACCCACGGCAATTGCAGGAGGCGACAACAGGCGAAGCGCAACGGCTGTTGTCAACCCTGCGGCGCCGCTCAATTCACCCGACCGGAAAATAGCCAGAACGGCAGATATAAGGTGTCAGGTAGCCAACGCGCTGAACGCAACTATGGCGCTGGAACGCCTGACCAAACAGTTGGGCGGAGCAATGCTGGAAAGCGCTCTTCAGCGCACGTATTCGCAAATAAATACCACTGCTTATAAAGCAGATTCGCTGCGGGAGACAAAAACCAGCGTAACGACCGCTACAATGACCATCAGAGTTCCTTCTGACCAGCTCGACACACTACTGCAAGCCCTACCGGCGCTGGCTACAACCGTAGAATCGAGAACCATAAAGCAACAGGATCTGACCTACAGTTATGTGGCTAACGAATTGCGAAACAAAGCTGCCGAGCAGGCTAATAGTAGCGGTATAGCCCCTGCGCCCAGAAGAAGCGAAGCGCTGGAAACGCAACAATATAAAGACGCCAAGACAGATGAGTTGATAGACAGAAAAATAAACAACTTGCAAATACTCGACAATGTAGCCTATGCAACGATAACAGTAGCGCTAACCGAACCCGAGGCTATAAACCAACGCGCAATACCCAACCCTGATTATTATGCCAAAACGCCTTTGACTATCGAATTGCGCAATGCGTTTGTAAATGGCTGGGAAATAATGGCTGAACTCGCGCTGATATTTATTTCTATTTGGCCGCTGTTGTTGCTTGCCGCAGCCATTTGGCTAACCATTAAAAAGACAGGTAGATTCCGCTGGAGGACTGCACACAAGTAGTGGTTAAGGTATTGTGTATAATAGATAACGACTATACCCTAATCGGCGGTAGTGCGTATTAACAGAAATAATTGGGCTTAACCGCTTAATTTTGCAATATGAATTGGATAGACCTCAACGACGAACAACAACTGACCGCCATAATAGAACAAAGTAAGACGCAGCCGGTAGTAATATTTAAACACAGCACAAGGTGCAGTATAAGCAGTATGGCTAAAAACCGACTGGAACGCTCTGCCCCGGCAGCTAACACACTGTTTTATTACCTCGACCTCATTCGCTATCGTGCGCTGTCGAACAAAGTAGCAGCAGATTTTCATGTGGTGCACGAATCGCCGCAAGTGCTCATGATAAAAAATGGCGAATGCACCTACGAAGAAAGCCACAATGGTATAAGTATGGACGAAATAGCCGCTCAGGGCGCTATGGCTTGATAGCCGATATACTATTTCAGATGGAAGGGTTTGCCAACTATATGGTCTTTCCCTTCCATCGTCCGCTTCTGAGGTACCACACAGCGCCGGTAAGCAACGACGTCCAGTAAATAAACTCAGAACCCCAACAGAGGTACAGCGAACTATGCCACTTGTAAATGATAAAGTAGCAATAAACGATATAGGCGCTTACACAGGTAATTTCCATTGTCAGGTTTACGAGGGTATTGCCGGTGCCCACCACTCCATTGAACACCACCGTAGATATAGACATAATAATGGTAGCCACTACTATAACGCGGAGGCTGGGTATGGCAAAATCGATCAATTGCTGGTCGGTAGTATAAATACCTAAAAACTGCCCCGAAAAAGCAAGCATAAATACGCAAATAACGGCAGCGTATATCAGGCTTAGCTTACTGATTTTCAGAATAATCTGCATTACCTCGTTTTGTTTGTCCTGCCCTATCAGGTTGCTTACCATGGTGTTGCAGGTAGTGGCCAGCGCCCACGTGCCAACGCCCACTATTCCAAAAATGTTGCGCAATACCTGCGACGCTGCCAAAGACTGCTTGCCTAAATGCTCTATAAATATAAAAAACAACAACCATCCACCAATACTGAACAAGAATTGCACTATCAGTGGAGAAGCCACTGTAAGGGTTCGTTGCGATAGCTCGAAATCGAAATGCAGGTGACGACGTATAGGATAGTCTTCGTGCATGCGACTAAAGAAAAACATGGCCACCATGGTCAGGCAATAAAATACTTCTGATATTACGGAGGCTATAGCCGCGCCATTGAACCCCATAGCTGGAAAACCGCCATGCCCGAAAATAAGTAGATAATCGAACAGGATGTTTAACGCTGTGGCCACCAACGACCCATAAATAAGCAAGCGGCTGCGCCCTACCGAAATAAAGAATGAGCTAAACAATTGCGCTATCATAAGAAAAGGCAAACCCCAAACACGGACATATACAAAACCAACACTGAGCGAAAAATTGCTATAGTCGTGTAGGCTATAGCTAAACAAAAGGGGAGAAAACCACAGTGTTAGCATCATCAAACCAAGCGAAAACAGCATAGCCAGCATAGCGCCATTGGTGAGCAGTTGCGCCAATCCGCCTTTGTCGCCCTCGCCTGCGCGGCGCGCCATCTGTATCTGCATTCCGCTGCTCAGGCCGTAGCCTATCATAGAAAGGATGAGGAAGAATACTCCGGTAATGCCATTTACACCCAATTCGCGCTCGCCAAGCCTGCCCAGAAAAACAGTGTTAGCAAAAAAACTTAGTTGCGGTATCAGCAATGCGAGAGAAATAGGCGCTGCAAGCTGTAGTATCTGTTTATTGGTTGCGGCAACTCCTAATGTATTGTTGGTATGCTTGTTACTCAAAATGAAAGGGCTGTATTGTTAATGCCGGTGTAAAAATATAGAATTACCGGTAATGTGGCGTGGATATTTGTTGTAGGGGGGGTAATAAGATAATCAGTTATCGGCTACACATAAATAAATTAGTATAAATGACGCAATTCAATCTTTACTTGCAACACCCCTAACATCAATTTCACTGATACTTTAATAAAGCATTGGCATATGGTTTGCAGGCGTTTGTAGATATTAACTACCTGCAACACACTACCTTTGCGCTATGGCATACAAATCACTGCGAGAGTTTACGGAAGTACTGGATAAGGCCGGGGAGTTGGTGAGGATTAAGACCTTTGTAGACCCGGTGTTGGAAATTGCGGAAATCACTGACCGCATATCTAAAACCGCCGACAGAAACAAGGCGTTGCTGTTTGAAAATACAGGCGCCGGGTTTCCGCTGCTCATCAACTCGATGGGTAGCGAGCGGCGTATGGCTATGGCGCTGGGCGTGCAGGATCTGGACGATGTAAGCAAGGACATAGAAGAACTATTTAAAAAACTTACGGCTCCCAAAAACGGCATATTCGAGAAGCTGGCTATGCTGCCTCAGCTAAGCAAGTTTGCATCGTGGATGCCCAAGGTAGTGAGCGGCCGCGGCGCATGCCAGGAGGTAGTAATGGATAAACCAGATCTGAGCAAGATACCGGTACTTACTTGCTGGCCACAAGACGGCGGACCGTTTATAACGCTGCCAGCCATACATACCAAAGACCCCAATAACGGTATCCGTAATATAGGCATGTACCGCATGCAGGTATTTACCCCAACCATGACGGGTATGCACTGGCACAAACACAAAGTATCGGCCAGGCACTATAACGAATACAAAAAACTGAACAAACGTATGCCGGTAGCCGTAGCGCTGGGCGGCGACCCGGTTTATACCTATGCTGCCACGGCGCCGCTGCCAGAAAATGTAGATGAATACATGCTGGCGGGCTTTTTGCGCAAAAAGAAGGTAGAGCTGGTGCGCTGCATCACTCAGCCCGAGATAGAGGTGCCCGCCGATGCAGATTTTATTATTGAAGGCTATGTAGATGTAAACGAAGACCTGATTTGGGAAGGCCCCTTTGGCGACCACACCGGCTACTACTCCCTACCCGATTTTTACCCTCGCTTTCATGTTACGGCTATTACGCACCGTAAAGACGCAATATATCCCGCAACCATTGTGGGCATACCGCCGCAGGAGGATGCATGGATAGGCAAAGCCACCGAACGCATATTTATCACCCCGATAAAAATGACCATGGCGCCCGAGATAACCGACATGAACATGCCGGTAGAGGGTGTGTTTCATAATCTGGTAATCGCGACGATAGATAAGGAATATGCCGGTCAGGGACAAAAAATAATGAATGCAATGTGGGGCGCCGGGCAAATGATGTTTAACAAAATACTGGTGTTGGCCGATAGCGCCAAGACAAGCGGCATCAAGATAGACGATTACAAAACCCTGACCCAATATGTGCTCAATAATGTAAACCCCGCAACGGATATCTACTTTAGCCAGGGGCCAATGGATGTGCTGGACCATAGCTGCTCTAAGCTGGGCTTTGGCGGCAAAATGTGTATAGACGGCACCCGAAAACACGACGAAGAAATAACTGATCCGCTCGTTCCGTTCAAATTATCTGCCGCTTTTTCGGCAAAAGATATGCTGGCTAAATACCCCGAGCTGACAGGCATAAATGATAACCTTGCCCGCAAATACGATATGCCGGTATTGCTCATAGCCGTGCGCAAAGACAAGCCAAACCATGTTGCAGACCTGCATCAGGCAATATGTAATGAGCCTGGCATGGACAACATAAAAATGATATTATATGTAGAGCACACTGTGAAAACCAATGATGTGGCCGACGTATTGTGGCGCTTCTGCAACAATCTGGACCCCAAACGCGACCACAGCTACGGAGGCAAAAAAAGAAATATATTAGGGCTCGACGGCACTCGCAAAACAAAAAAATTAGATAACTTTGAACGTCCGTGGCCAAATATTATAGTGGCAGACGACAAAACAATTGCTACAGTAGACAACAAGTGGAGCGAGCTCGGCATGGGTCCATTAATAAATTCGCCCTCATTGCGCTACAAGACCCAACTATATGGGGTAGGCGCTACTGTCTTGGATAGTGAATAGCGAAGTTTGATAAAATATTGCATAACTTTATAAAAAAACAAAAACATGAAACGTATCCTCTTAGCATGCTGCCTTGTAGCTGCATCATGTGGAATAACACTTGCGCAAACGAACGCAACTGTATCAAAAACAGAATTTACTGCTAAGGCTCAGCAGCTCAATACACTTATTGCCACTAACAAAGTAGCCGATTCTAAGGCTAAGTGGGACGAAGTGCATAAGATGATAATGATGGAGTTTGCGGTTGTTAAAATCAAAATAAGAGATGCTCAGGCATCTGCCAATGAAGCCGACAAGAAAAAATACACAGATGTGATGATGAGCCAGCAGCTCATTTACAACGACATCATAAAATTAAAAGAAGACTTGGCGGGCAATAAAGAAAAACTGAATGCCAAGCTTGTAGAGTTTACATCAAAGATGATATAAATATTACTAATTATTTTGTGGCTACCAATGCGCTGATTATAGCCGATGGTAGCTTTTTTTATTCATAGCTTGTATGGAAAACAGAAAAAGAGTAACCTCGCTCGGCGGCATATTTGTAAAATGCAACGATCCTGAATCGTTGCGCAATTGGTATAGAGACCGTCTGGGTTTTAATACCGACCAATATGGTACATCTTTTGAATGGCGCAATTCTGAGTCACCCGAAACAAAGAGCTACAGCGTATGGAGCACCTTTGGCAAGGATACAACCTACTTCCAGCCGTCGACAAAAGAATTTATGATCAACCTGAGAGTAGATAATCTGGAATGGCTATTGCAACAGCTTAAAGCAGAAGGCGTGGAGCAGTTGGGAGAAATGCAGACTTATGAATACGGAAAGTTTGCGCACATCATTGACCCTGAGGGAACCAAAATAGAACTCTGGGAACCACTAGACGAAGCATACGAAGCTATAGCCGGAGGCCATATTACTAAATAGAGAGTAACACTATAAAAACAATAGCCTGTCGGATTTACGACAGGCTATATTATTTTTAATTAATGTAGTTATTATTCTGGTAAGCCGCCGTATACAAGCAGGGTGTGCTGGCTGGCTGCATGCAGGTCGCGCCATACTCTGTTCATCTCGGTGGTTTTATCCATAGCTTGCATACCGCAGAATGGGTAAGTAGCATCGGCGCATTCGCGCGCTCTTTTAGCCAACTCATATGCAGCAGCGCTTACTTTATACAGTATTGCCTCTTTTACCTGCTGAAAGTTCACCGCACCCATCCATGCAAGCTCTATAGCATAAAACAGTTTTGTGCGGGCGTCATTCATTTTGGCCATGTGCTTATTCATCACATCGCGCACCAATCTTTCGTTGATAAGCGGATCGCCGTTTTTGTTAGTCTTCTCTTTAAGGTAGGCTTCGCAAAGATCCATAAATCTAATAGCTATACCAGAGATGTTTGCGGCCAGCGTAGCTTCAGCAAATTGAATAATTGGGAAATGATAAAGGGGTGCATCTATCATGTTTGCACCTTTTGTTACTAAGAATGCGCGATCGGCAGGCACTTCAAGGTTCTTCACCTCAAAACTCTGTCCTGCAGCCGCTACTAAGCCTAATGGCGACCATGTGTTCACCACAGTTATTTCGCTTTTCAGCAATGCGAAAGTAAGCGTTTTGTCGTCGGCGCCTTGTTTTTGCACTTCACCATTATGTGTTACCACACAAGTGGCCATTACAGAAGTGGCGTCGGCGGCGCCAGCTGTAAAATTCCATTTACCATTTATCACATAGCCATTCTCTGTTTTTTCTGCTGTGCCAGAAACTTCAGTGCCGCCTGCAATACATGCTTTTTCTTCACTCAACAATTTTTTTGCCAATTCTGGTTCGGCAAAACCACACAACCATCCTGCGTTTGCGCAAGAAGTTACAGTCCAACCGGCGCTGCCGTCTGCCCAGGCAAGCGCCTCAAAAACGCGCGCAGCCTCTACAAGTGGCATCTGAAGTCCGCCATATGTAGATGGAGCCAATAATTTGAACCAATTGTGTTCTGAAATAACATTCATTTGGGCTTTCGTAAGCCTTCCGTCTTTTTCTGCCTTAGCAGCCGCTTCTCTTATAGTGTCGTAGGCTTTCGCCTTGACTACCTCAGATGGATGTGATGAACTGTTCATACCTGTAAAGTTAAAAAAGTTTTGGTATTGAAAAAATAAAAAAGAAGTATAATCGCGCTAAAAGTACAAATTCCCTAACAATTAACACAATTTTGCAAAAAATCTTTCGGTTGTTAATCCTTTTTTAATTCAGCGCTCATAATAAACAACTTACTTAGACAACGACTCATTATAAGACTCTTTTCTATAAGCGCAAAGCTACTCATTCAAATGCTGCAAATTGTGTGCAATATTCTTGATAAACTTAATACCGAAAACTATACAGCAACGGTTGTATCAAAGAAATTTCCCCTTCCTCAAAGTTATGAAAAATGATTCAACTTTTTGATTATCAATGCAAATACCAACAAAATTTCGTTCATATTCAATTAATCTACCCAATCTAATTAATGGGTAAGCTATTTTGCAAAAACAGCTTCTAAATATAATACTATTGAACAATGTCAATTAACAATTGATTAATACACATTTTAGACGCTGAGCGCAGGACGTTGCCGTTATGAAATGATTGCCTAAAATTACATTTAAAAACATACAAAAAACGCATTATAATTTTTTTACACTAAACTCAAACCTCCTTATCTGTATCGAAAATTTCGTTGCTTTAAGTTGCAATATATTGAACAGCAATTGGCATGACAAACAGTAACTAACGCCACTAAGCACGCATCTGAAAAACCACCACGAGTAAGTGTTTTACAGTATTAACTAAATAGTTGCTTGGTATTCGACAAGTATGGTTATTTTTGCAGGATTAAATAATCCATTTTCCATGTTCAATTTAGTGTTATTCGGCCCTCCAGGCAGTGGCAAAGGCACACAATCAGAAAATATTGTAAATACTTACAATTTGCGTCACATTTCGACCGGCGATTTGCTTCGCGACGAAGTTAGCAGGCACACGCCGCTCGGTACGGAAGCAAAAAAATACATGGATCAGGGCATGCTTGTGCCCGACGAGGTTGTTATTGGAATGATCAGCGGCGTTATAGACGACACCCCAGATGCTCGTGGATTCATCTTCGACGGTTTTCCTCGCACTCGTCCGCAGGCTGAAGCGCTCGACAAACTACTCGAATTCAAGAATATTAAAATTGATCTCGTATTATCGCTTGAGGTTCCAGAAGCGGAACTAACTAAACGTCTGTTGAGCCGCGGAGAAACGTCTGGCCGCAGCGACGACAACGAAGAGATCATTACAAAAAGAATAAAAGAATACAACTCAAAGACGCAACCTGTTGCCAGCTATTACCATAGTCTTGGTAAACTGGAGCGTATAAACGGCGAGCACCCAATACCAGAAACATTTAAATTGCTCGCGAAGCACATTAACAAGTACTTATTACCGGTATCATAGTGGAGAAAGGAAATTTTGTAGATCATATACGCATTTTTTGCCGTTCAGGAAAAGGAGGTGCGGGAAGTTCCCATTTCGAACGAAACAAATTCGATTCGATGGCTGGCCCTGATGGAGGTAATGGCGGAAGAGGCGGGCACATAATACTGCGCGGTAATGCACAGTTATGGACCCTGCTGCACATGCGATACTACAAAAATGTATTAGCAAAAGATGGCGAAAACGGACTAAAGAATAACAGTACCGGCCACGATGGCGCCGATATTATTCTGGAAGTGCCACTGGGTACCATAGCCCGCGATATAGAAACAGGCGAAATAGAAGCCGAAATACTGGAAGACGGGCAAAAAGTAGTGTGGATTCGCGGCGGCCGCGGTGGACTAGGTAATGCAAACTTTGCCACGGCAACCAACCAAGCTCCGGAATATGCGCAGCCCGGCGAAATGGGCAGCGAAGGCTGGAAAATACTGGAATTGAAAATACTGGCCGACGTAGGGTTGGTAGGTTTCCCCAATGCAGGAAAATCCACTTTATTGTCTGTTGTTAGCGCTGCAAAGCCTAAAATTGCCAACTATGCGTTTACCACCCTTACGCCTCAATTGGGTATTGTATCGTACCGCGACAATAAGTCGTTTTGTATGGCCGATCTTCCGGGTATTATAGAGGGCGCAGCAGAAGGCAAAGGCTTAGGACACCGTTTTTTAAGGCATATAGAGCGCAATGCTGTATTGCTGTTCCTGATACCAGCCGACAGCGACGACCATGCTAAGGAGTTTGCTATACTGCTGCACGAGCTAGAAGAATACAATCCGGAGCTGCTGCACAAGCGTATGGTAATAGCTATAAGCAAAAGCGACATGCTTGATGATGAGCTGAAGACCGCAATTGCCGAAACACTGCCAGCTGAAGTTCCGCATGTTTTCATATCTTCTATGGTCAATCAAGGCATTGTAGAGCTAAAAGATGAATTGTGGAAGGCGTTAACTGATGCGCAGGAAGAACAAAAAAAATAAATGCAATAGGTTTCAAGACACCAGCATTTTACGAACATACAAATGCCTCAAAGATATACCAGTATCTTTGGGGCATTTTTCATTACTATGCAGCAAATCACGCCCGGCGAACTGAAAACATGGCTTTCTAATGGCATCGCGCTCAAACTTGTGGATGTGCGCGAGTTGTGGGAGCGGAACCAATATAACATAGGCGGCGACCATATACCCATTAATGAACTGCGCAGCAGTTGCGACCAAATACCCAAAGACATACCCGTAATTCTCTATTGCGAAAAAGGAATAAGAAGCGTAATAGCCATACAGCGTCTTGAAACTTTGGGATTCGACAACCTATATAATCTTGCCGGCGGCATGGACGGCTGGAAACGCGCAGAGCGGGAGTAATACTACCTTACCAACCTCAACTCACTGCCATACTCCGTTACAACCAGTTGATGTTCTACGCCAAGCGTTAGCGCATAATTGATAGTATCGTGCCCGCAAGGAAAATTGAAACACACAGGGTAATGATATTCCTTTACTTTATCCCATATTATTTCCTGTAGCGTTTGGCCAAACGGTCGTTCGGTATCTTTCATATCAGTAAAGTCGCCTACTATCAATCCCTTCAGGTGGTCGAGTTTGCCTGCGCGCTTCAGGTTCAGCAGCAACCGATCAATATGATACAGATGCTCATCTATATCTTCAATAAATAGTATTTTATCTTCCGTTTCCACTTCCGACGCCGAACCAGTCAGGTGCGCCAATATAGAAAGGTTACCTCCGGTGAGTATTCCGGTTGCATCGCCCTCGCGATTGTATACCGACGGCGGAGCTGTATACACCATTGGCCTGCCCGTTAGCGCAGCGCGCAGCGACTGCAGATAGCCCTCTTGTTCTGTTTCTGGTTTAAAAGCGCCGCACATCGGGCTATGTATTGCTGGCATAAAGTAGCGGGCCTGCACATGACTGAGCAACACCACTATGTCGCTAAACCCGCATATCCACTTGGGCTTTTGCAAAAACGCTGCAAAATCAAGACCGTCTATTATGCGGCTCATACCATATCCGCCGCGCCCCATAAGTATTGCATCTACTTCGGGATCGTCTATCATAGCCTGAAGGTCGGCAAGGCGTTCGGCATCGGTACCCGAAAAATAAAAGCTACCCGTACCTATTGTTTTACCATGCTTCACCTTAAACCCCCATCGCTGCAATACCTCGGTAGCATATACTACCCTACCCGCGGGCACATGCCCCGACGGGCATGTAATACCAATAACAGAACCTTCTTTTAGAAACGCTGGATGCATAAAACAATATTAAGAGCCATAAAAGTAGCGATAATACAATATTGTTTGGAACAAACATGCAGAGCTTTCAGCAAGGAAAAACTATGCATTGCCCATAATCGCATTTACATAGGAGTACATAAAGGAAGCTACTCTATCCTGTTTTTATGATGTAAGACAGATTTTGTACTTTAGCAGAAGTTACGGCATATTTTTACCGCCAATTCAATTTGCATTTTTTAAATAAATTCAACATTTCCTCACCATGACGGATACTTTAATTCTAATAGAACGTATTAAAAATTCGATTCTGGTTGGCGAGAGCGATTTTAGGGAATTCAAATCGTCTTTAGAAGGTAAGCCAGAACATAAACGACCTCGGCTTGTAAAAAAAATATGTGAAGATATTGCGGAAGCATTAGTAGCATTTGCTAATACGGATGGTGGTGAAATAATGATTGGGGTGGAAGATGACGGTACAATTAGTGGAATTAACCATTCCGACGAGGAAATTGACATAATGCTGAAAGCCCCTTACTCACATATCTTTCATGGGCAGATGCTGCCTTTGTTATATAATCAGAAAATAAAAATAGACGACAAACTAATTTTATTTTTTCAAGTTGATAAAGGAACAACAGAAGTTTATCAACTGCCCGACGGCAGAGTGGTGGTAAGAAAAGACAGAAGAACAGTACCAATAAGGGTAAGCATATTGCAATTTGAGCGGCAAGAAGTAAAATCCAGAGCTTACGACAGGGAGTTTGATGACAGAATTACAGTTGCAGATTTAGATTTTGGACTTATACAAAGCCTTGCTGACGGATATTTGAAAGGCTTGACGGTAGAACGGTATTTGCAACAATTAGGTCTTGGCGAATATACCATGAGCGGCTTGAAACTAAGAAAAGCGGCAGCATTGCTATTCGCAAAAGATATTCAAAAATGGCATCCACGCTGTCAGGTAAGGTTTGTAAGAATTAATGGCAACGAACTATTGTCGGGCGCTAAATACAATGTACTTAGCGATGAGTTTGTACAAGGAAATATTCATGAGTTGATTTTTAAAGCATGGGAAATGCTGCGTCCCTACCTTGCCTACAAAACAGAACTGAGTACAAGTACAAAATTTGAGCAAAAATTCATTTATCCGGAAGAAGCATGCAGAGAAGCTATTTTAAATGCTATTGCCCATCGCGATTATCACAATAGTAACGGCATAGAAGTACATATTTTCAACGACCGAATGGAAA
Source organism: uncultured Flavipsychrobacter sp. (assembly GCA_964561325.1). Classification (GTDB taxonomy): domain Bacteria; phylum Bacteroidota; class Bacteroidia; order Chitinophagales; family Chitinophagaceae; genus Nemorincola. The sequence continues at coordinate 14,367 of CAZLPE010000045.1, read as the reverse complement.
TAAAAAGCCCCGGAGCTTTATTGTCTACAATTACTGTCGCAGACCTTGAGGCATTAGACAACCGCCACGAATCGAGAAATGCAAAGATTGCTTTGGTTTTAAAAACATCTAAGCTGATGCGCGAAATGGGCGAAGGAATGAAGCGAATTTTCAATCTTATGACTGAAAACGAACTGCAAAAGCCTAAACTATATTCCAACACAGTTTGGTTTACTGTTACACTATATAATAAATCTGATTTCACTCCCACTCAACAGGATTTTATACGCCTCTTTCAGCATTTGGAACTAAGCAGGCTACAAAAGAGAATTATTGTTGCTGGCATAAATGAGAAAGAATTATCGCCGGCAGATATTTTTGCAGCAATGAATACCAAAGACAGAGACACTTATCAGCACGAAGTTAGTTCGCTAATAAAGCTAGGTGTACTTAAGAGAGTAAGAACTAATTTACAGGCAAGTAATTACGCTAAAAGCAATAATATTGATAAAAGAAAAGTACCTCAATTTATTGTAAAACTCCCCGCAAATCATTCCTAATCGTTCTACTACCCTGTTGTCAAACAGCATTTGGAACAATATAGGCTTCGCATATCCCAATCTTTCCAAACAAAAACACCCTCGCCAGTAGCAAGGGTGAATAAAAAATTTATAAAATAGAACAATACTTACGCTACGCAACTACCAATAGAGCCTCACGTATTCTTGCTTCCATTTCGTCCATCATTTCAGGATTATCGTACAAAAACTGCTTAACGGCATCACGACCCTGACCTATTTTGCTATCGCCATAGCTAAACCAGCTACCGCTTTTTTGCAATATACCCAACTCAACGCCCATATCTATTATTTCGCCTACCTTGCTAATGCCTTCGCCGAAAATGATATCAAACTCTACCTGTCTGAAAGGAGGCGCCACCTTATTTTTTACCACTTTCACTCTTGTACGGTTGCCGCTGGCATGGTCGCCATCCTTGATCTGGCTTACACGACGTATGTCGAGACGAACGGACGCATAAAACTTCAGTGCATTACCGCCGGTAGTTGTTTCTGGATTACCAAACATTACGCCTATTTTTTCGCGTAGCTGATTGATAAAGATGCAGCAACATCCTGTACGCGATATAGTAGCCGTAAGCTTACGCAACGCCTGACTCATCAACCTTGCCTGCAATCCCATTTTGCTTTCGCCCATCTCGCCTTCCAGCTCGCCCTTAGGCACAAGCGCTGCTACCGAGTCGATAACAACCACATCTATCGCTCCAGAAGAAATCAATCGGTCTGCAATTTCCAATCCCTGCTCACCATAGTCGGGTTGAGAAATGATCAGGTTGTCTACATCCACACCAAGTTTACGGGCATAGTTGGCGTCAAAAGCGTGCTCTGCATCTATTATAGCGCAAATACCGCCTTTTTTCTGCGCCTGAGCTATGGTATGTATGGCTACTGTTGTTTTACCCGACGATTCAGGGCCATATATTTCTATTATTCTACCTCTTGGCAATCCGCCTACACCCAATGCAACATCGAGCCCAATAGACCCTGTGCTGATTACATCCATCTCATCTTTCTGCTTGTCGCCAAGCATCATCACCGAACCCTTACCATAATCTTTCTCAATCTTATCGAGGGCCAGCTTTAAAACTTTCATTTTATCATCTGCCATATTACTTACATTTTTTGCCATAAAACATTTTACCAAAATTACTTCAAAAACCCATCCTTCCGCCAATCCAGAAAATAAGATATCCACAAAATAGCTATCGCCCAAAAACCTTTACAGACAATAGTTTCAGCATTATTTCACTACCCAAATGTTGGTTAATTTACCATTATCAATACACTTGCACCGGAAAAATTAGCGTTGGATACCGCCGATTCCGAAAAAACTAAGTATCGGTTGTTATTTCATCCCACGACTGATTCTGGTAGCCTATCAGCCAATTAAGCGCATAATGCCATTCCATAATCACATCAGACTCAAGACCGCCGGGAATAGGCGTATTATTCAACCGCGCCTCTTCGCATGCCCAATGCATCCGCAACAACAAATCTGCCTGATCCAGCAGCTCGGCTTTCGTTCTGGGTCTTGCTCCATCGCGAAGTTGCCCTGCTGTTCTGGAAAAAACCTGCAATACAGTGGCATCTACATCGCATGCCTGCGATGGGTATCCAAGCGTATCTACATACCCCAGCGCCCATAACAACACATGCATACATTCCACTTTCCAGCCTGCATCTATCAATTCCTGATCGGTAGGCGCCGAACTATTCATAAAAATCCGTTCCTTGGGCGATAGCTTCGGCGATACATTATACTTACGATCGAAGCTATCGAGCCATGACTTTTCCGTTTTTTCACTTTTCAATTCTGCATAGCATAGCGCCAGCAATCGGTCGGTTATTTCATCGGGCGTACGTACTGTAGTATTTTTTTCGGCAGATACATAAAAATCGCCTTTAATAGGATAAACGGGTATCTTATGCGCCTTGCAATAGGCTTCAGAACGTTCTCTGCGCCTTACCTGATCCGGCGTTACCGCTATCGGCGCCACCTGCCTTATTCGCTCCACGGCAGGCCCGCTGTCATTTTCGCAGCCTGTGCAAAAAACAGAACCTAACAACGCGAGAACACCTACAATTTTCCGCATAAAATCAAGCAAAAGAGCCTATTCAAAAATACTACAATTATCCACGCAGCACGAGGGTATAAATACATAAAGCGGGACAATTTCTTAACAAAATTGCCCCGCTTTATTTCATTCAATCAGCGCTTCTATTCGCTCTTGGCAAACTTAACTGTCTTGAGCAATAGATTTTCCTGATCGTAAATCATTATCATATACATACCATTGGCCAATTCGCCAATGTTGATATTAACGGCATCGTTTTGCGTTACCACCACTTTGCCATCTACGCTCAATATGCGCACATTAACCTTCAGCGGTGCATCTACTTTTATAAATGTACTTGCCGGGTTGGGGTACACACTTATATCGCTAAGCGATATAGCGCCAACTCCCGCACCTGTGCCGCCATTGAAAATATATGCATTGGCTGTATCTGCACAACCCGACGAATCTGCCACCCTTACTGTATAAGAGCCGCCTACAAATGCTCGTATGCTGCCGCTGTCTTCGCCCGGAATTGCAACGCCATTCAAGTACCATTGGTAAGTAGCAAACGAACCTGTTGACAAAATATTTGGCGGAGTAAACGAAATCACGGCATCTGGACCAGGTACAACTGTTGTAGAACTGAGCGCGCGCATACATATGCCATTGCTAATGCGAACGGTATATACACCCGGACTAACCGCTGTATAGGTTACATTGGTAGCGCCAATGATAGGCGCGCCATTCCATAGCCACTGATAGGTGATGCCCGTGCCTGCGGTTGTTACCGTCATATTGAGCGCTCCGTTACACAACTTCTGCATACCTGACGGTATCACCTCGGCTGCGGTTAGCGATGTGCCCACCATCATATTAATAGCTATAGTGCGGCTGCAACCAAATGAGTTGAACACAGTGTACCTGATAGCTACAAGACCGCCGGAAACTGCGGTTACAATACCCGCGCTATCTACGGTAGCAATAGCCGTATTGCTGCTGCTCCATATGCCGCCCG
>CAZLPE010000045.1:0-10638 GCA_964561325.1 uncultured Flavipsychrobacter sp. | reverse complement strand
GTAATAGGCGCTGCTGCGGGCAATGTATGCACTGTATCATTTACCGCCGCAGAACCCGAACAACCAAGCGTATCGGTAACGGTGTATACAATAGTGGCTACACCCGGCATAACGCCAGTTACAACGCCGCTACCAGAACCTACAGTAGCTACCAGAATATTGCTGCTGCTCCAAACGCCGCCGGGTGTTGCGCTTGCCAGCGTAGTAGTTGCGCCCATACACTCGTGGGTTATACCGGTAATTGCAGCTACCACAGGCAGCGGATTAACCGTTTCTGAAGCTCCGGCAAGCGAACTACAGCCGAAGCCGTCGGTATAGATGTAGAATACCATTGTTGTGCCCGCCGTTCTACCGGTTACTACGCCGCTTGTGCTGCCTATAGTAACAATAGTAGTATCAACGCTAACCCAACGGCCGCCCGGAGTAGCATTGGCAAGTGTTGTAGTAGCGCCAAGACAAACATTTGGCGAGCCGGTAACTGGGGCTACCGCAGGCAGATCGCGAACGGTAATACCTTTAGTAACTGCGCCAACGCAGCCAACAGAAGATGTAATTGTGTACGTAATAGTGGCAGTACCCAAGCCAAGGCCGGATACTATTCCCGTACCCGGTTCTACATCCGCAATTGTTGGCGCGCTACTGCTCCATACGCCGCCGCCAACGCTATCGGTAAAGGTAACAGATGACCCCATACAAACATTTGACGATCCGGTAATGGGAGCCGGAGCCGGTAGTGCATGCACTGTATCGAGCGCTATCGCAATTGCAGAACAGCCAAGGCTGTTGGTAACAACATAGGCAATAAACAGCTCGCCAGCCGAAACGCCGGTTACTATACCCGCCGCGCGATCTACTGTAGCAACAGAGGTATCGCCGCTCGACCAGTAACCGCCCGAAACGGTATTGGTAAGCGTTGTGACAGCGCCTACGCACTGATGCGTTACGCCGCTTATAGCGCCCACTACAGGCAACTCATTTACTGTGTCGGTCTGCGTTACAATAGTATTGCAACCAAATGCGCTGGTAACAGAATAAGTTATTGTAGCGGTACCCGGAGTAACGCCGGTGAGCAAACCGGAAGATGTGCCCACAGTGGCAACAGCTGTATTGCTGCTACTCCATACGCCGCCGGTAGTAGTGTTGCTCAACATAGCGCTGGAACCCGCGCACACATGGCTTGCGCCGCTTATAGCAGCCACAGCCGGCAACGGACTAACCGTAAGCGCATGAGCTGCGAAGTAAGAACCACAAGGATTAGAAACTGTGTACCTGATAATAACAGAACCTGTTGTTACGCCCGATACGCTACCCGTAACCGGGTCTATTGTCGCTACGGTAGGGTTGCTGCTGCTCCATACGCCGCCTGCAAGTGCATTGGCAAGGGTTGTAGTTGCGCCCTCGCACACTGTTGCGCTACCTGTAATAGCGGGCACAACCGGCACAGACAATACGGTGTCGGTAACAGACACGCTTGCCGGACAGCCAAAGCTGTTGGTAATGGTGTAGGTAATGGTTGCAGTGCCCGAACTCAGGCCGGTAACTATACCCGTAGAAAGGTCTACTGTAGCCACAGCCGGATTGCTGGTGGTCCATACGCCGCCCGCTATTGCGTTGGTAAGCGTATGAGATGTACCTATGCAATGGCTGGAAATACCAACGATAGGCGAAGTAACAGGCAATGGATTGATAGAGATAATTTTGTTGGCTACCGCAGTTCCGCAACTATTGGTTACTGCATAGAAAATAGAATCGATACCTATTGTTACGCCATGGATGATACCAGGGCCTACTATGATAGCGTTACTATTGCTGGCCAGCCAGCGACCGCCGGGAGTAGTGTTGATCAGGGTAATACCCGAACCTACGCAAACATTGGAACTACCTGTGATAACGCCTGCATAGGGCAATGAGTTGATACCCACAACCTTAACTGCAACGGCTGCGCCGCAACTGTTGCTAACAGCATAGGTTATTGGCGAAGTACCGGAAATAAGCCCGGTAACCACACCTGCGCCAGACACTGAAACATTGGTATTGCCAGCGCTCCATACGCCGCCGGGTATGGAGTTAGACAGCATAATTGTATCGCCAATACATACGCTGTCGGCGCCGGTTATAGGCCCCACTATAGGCAGCGGGTTTACGGTTATCGGTTTAACATCTGATATAGAACCGCAGGCATTGGATATAGTGAACGAAATAACTGCCGAACCGGCGCCAATACCGGTAACAAGGCCAGATACCGAACCTACAGTGGCTCTGCCATTACTGCTGGTCCAGATACCGCCGCTCGATGGGTTGGTAAATGTAGTAGACGAACCAACGCAAACGCTGCTTGCGCCTATAGTAGTACCTACCGTAGGGAACACGTTTACAGTGATCGTTTTAGTTGTAACTGCGGTACCGCAACTATTCGTTACTGCATAGGTCATTACAGCCGCTCCCGGAGCAACGCCAGTTACCATACCCGATGATGAACCAATAGTGGCGATAGATGGCGCGCTGCTGGTCCATGTACCGCCGCCGGTTGTGCTGCTCAACGTTATTGATGACGTAAAACATACTGCCGCCGGCCCTGTAATAAAGCCTGCCGTTGGCAGCGGATTGACGGTAATAACTGCTGTTGCAGAAGTATTGCCGCAGCCATTGCCTACCGTATACGATATGGTAGCCGTACCCGCATTTACACCATTCACCACCCCGCTCACCGAACCAACGGTAGCCACAAGCACATTGCTGCTGGCCCAGATACCGCCAAGCGTAGCGTTGGTAAATGTAGTAGAACCGCCGATACAAACGCTTGCCGCTCCGACCACAGGACTAACCGTAGGTAGCGCATTGACGCTAATAATTTTAGTAGCAGCAGCAGAACCGCAGAAGTTGGTTACGGTATAGCTGATCGTATCCAAGCCCGGTAGCAAACCTGCTACCACTCCGGCAGTTGTTACCGATGCGTTTGCATTACTTGCGCTCCATGTTCCGCCCGGTGTTGCATTGCTCAATAATATGATAGAGCCCGCACAAACCCCTGAAGGACCGCTAATAATACCGGGGGCAGGGAAGTTGTTGATGGTAACTGATTTAGTAGCCGATGCAGAACCGCAACTTGCAAATACAGTATAAGATATAGTAGCTGTTCCAGCGCCGCTGCCCGTAACTACACCCGTAGTTGAACCTACGGTAGCTATCGCCGGTGCGCTGCTGGTCCATATACCGCCGGGCACACCATCTGTAAGCGTAAACGATGAACCGGCACAAGCCCCGCTCGCGCCGCTGATTGTACCGGCGCTGAGGAATGCGCCAATAGTCACCGGTTTGTAGGTAGATGCAGTACCGCACGAATTAGTGATTGTATATACTATTGTATCTACTCCCGGAGTTATGCCGGTAACCGTTCCGTCTGTAGCAATAGTAGCCAGTGGGTTGGTTACGCTCCATACGCCGCCTGTTACGGTATTGGTATACAATATGGCGGGACCAGAACAAATAGAAGATGGTCCGGAAATAACGCCGGCATCAGGAGTAAGCTGTACAGAAATAGTAGTAGATGCTGTTGCCACTCCGCAGGCAGAAGTAACTATATAGTATATAGTATCTAAGCCCGGAGTAACGCCTGTAACAACGCCGGCAGAAGTTATAGAGGCTCTTGCATTGCTACGGCTCCATGCGCCGCCAACAACCGGATTGGTAAGGGTAGCTGTGCCACCCACACACACCGACGCTGGCCCTGAAATAGCGCCTACCGATGTGCCTGTGCCAATAAATATAACCTGTGTAGATGATGCTGTACCGCAACTATTGCTGACGGTATAGCTAATAGTGTTTGTACCCACCGTAAGCGGAGTCACCATTCCCCCACCCGACACTACGGCTGTTCCGTTGGCAAGACTCCATACGCCGCCGGGAGCTGCATCTGTAAACAATATTGGGAATCCGATACACATACTGCCCGGACCCGATATTGCGCCTGCATCTGGCAATGGATTGATCATTACTGTTGTGGCGGCAATAGCCACGCCGCAGCCGTTAGTTATATTATAGGTTATAGTATCGAGGCCGGGTGTAATACCGGTAACAATACCCGATACAGAGCCAATAGTAGCAGTACTGTTGCTGCTGGTCCAGATACCGCCGGGAGATGTATTGGTGAAAGTTGCTGTAGCGCCTGCGCACAATGCGGCAACGCCTGTAATTGCGCTAACCGTAGGCGCTGTGCCTATTGTAATGATGCTCGATGTACTGGCAATACCGCAGCTATTCGTTACGGTATAAGTGATAGTATCAAGACCGTTGATAAGCGGAGTTACCAAACCGCCGCCGGTAATGGTTGCTCTCGAATTGCTAATTGTCCATACGCCGCCCGGAGCTGCATTGGTATACGTAACCGGCGAACCGATACATACTGTTGTAGGACCAGCGATAGCTCCCGCATCGGGCAGGGCAATAACGGTAACTGTTTTTACTGCCGACAATACGCCGCAGGTTCCGGTAACGGTATAAGAAATAGTATCTACTCCGCCGGTAACGCCTCTTACAATACCAGTCGTGCCCACTGTGGCAATAGCTGTATTGCTACTGCTCCATACGCCGCCGGGCGCAGGGTCGGTCAGGGTTATGGTTGCTCCCGCACATACGCTGGATGGACCGGATATTGTGCCTGCTGTCAGGAAGGCGCCAATGTTGACGGTTTGCGTTGCGGTTGCTGTGCCGCAACCGTTGGTTACTGCATACCTTATGGTATCCATACCCGGCGAAACGGTTGTCAACAAACCAAGCGATGTAATCGTAGCGCGTGGATTAGTAACGCTCCACACGCCGCCTGTTACGGTACTGGTTACCGTGTAGGTATTGCCTGCGCAAATTGGCGTTGGCAAAGAGATGACGCCGGCATTAGGCGCCGGATTGATCGTAATGGTTTTACTGGCGGTGGCCGAACCGCATGCGCTCGTTACTGTGTATTGTATGGTGTCTATACCCGCCGTAATACCCCTCACAAGTCCGCCAACAACAGTAGCGTTAGCATTGGTGGCGCTCCACACGCCGCCGGGAGCTCCATTGGTCAGCGTGATTGTTGCGCCTTCGCATACGCTGCTTGCGCCCAAAATTGTACCGGCTGTAAGGAATGCGCCTATATTCACCGTCTTGGTGGCTACTGCCGTACCGCAGGCATTGGTAACTGTATATACTACGGTATCAAGCCCTGTAGACACACCCGACAATAATCCTCCGGATGTTATAGTAGCGCGTGCATTGGTTACGCTCCAAGCGCCGCCGGGCGTGGCGTTGGTGTATAGCGATGAGGTGCCGGCGCACAAAAGAGCAGTACCAGATATGGCTGCTACGCCAGAAGGCACCACCGTAACTGTAGCAAACGCAACCGCCGTACCGCAACTATTGGTAACAGAATAAGAAATATTTACCGTACCGGCGCCGGTACCTGTAACCAAGCCTGAGGTAGAACCTACTGCTGCAATGGCTGTGTTACCGCTGCTCCAGAAACCTCCGGGCGCAGCGTCGGTCAGGGTTAATGTAGAACCCACGCATACCGGAGCTGCGCCGGATACAATACCTGCAGCCGGCAACGGATTAACCGTTACTGAAGCAACAGAATAACATGCATTTATGGCATAAGTAATGGTTACTGTACCTACCGCGCCGCCGGTTACTACGCCCGTAAGCGAACCAACGGTAGCTATTGCCGTGTTAGCGCTACTCCATACGCCGCCAGCTGTAAGGTTGGTAAGCGTAGTAGTATTGGTAGAGCATACCTGAACGCCGCCGGGCACAATGGCCACTGGCGTAACATTAACCGTAATTGTTTTTACAGCAGAACAACCGGAAGCGTTGGTGTAAGATATATTTACTGCGCCCGGAGCTACGCCCGAAACGATACCAGACACTGAACCGATAGTTGCAATAGCTGGATTGGCCGTAGACCATGTACCGCCCGGACTTGCGTCGGTAAGAGTAGTGGTTGCGCCTACGCAAATACCCACCGGAGTACCGGGGGTGATAGCCGCGGGATTGGCATTTACAGTAACGGTAGCTACTGCAAAACAAGAGCCAAAAGAATAAGTAATGGTGGTAGAGCCTGCAGCAACACCGGTAATAACGCCAGTGGTAAGGCCGGCGGTGGCTATGCCTGTGTTGGCGCTGCTCCAGGCGCCGCCGGGCGTTGCATCGGTAACTGTAGTTGTGGCGCCCACGCATACAGCCGAACCAGAAGGCGTTATGGCAACAGGCGTCGGGTTAACGGTTACAGTTTTGAAAGCCGAACAACCGGCTGCATTGGTATAAGATATAGTAACAACGCCTACTGAAATGCCGGAAACAATACCGGTGGTAGAACCAACACTTGCAAGCGAATTGTCGCTGCTGGCCCATACGCCGCCGGGGCTTGGATCGGTAAGGGTTGTGGTAAATCCTGTACAAACCGACACTGCGCCCGGAGGATTGATTGCCGCGGGATTAGCGTTGACTGTTACAGTAGCTACGGTAAAGCATGCAGCAATAGCATAGGTAATGGTGGCCGAACCAGCGGCAACGCCATTTACCAAGCCTGTAGTAGAACCTATTGTTGCAATTCCTGAGTTGCTGCTGGTCCACAAGCCGCCGCCTACGCTGTTGGAAAACGTAGTTGAGCCGCCCTGACAAATACCGCTTGTTAGCGGGCTTATAGCAGCGGGAGTAATATTAACAGTCACCGTTTTTACTGCAAAGCAACCTGCGGCATTAGTATAGGTAATGTCTACAGCTCCAGTAGCAATACCGGTAACTATACCAGATAGCGAACCCACAGTAGCTATAGCAGTATTGCCGCTGCTCCAGGCGCCGCCCGGCGAAGGATCGGATAAAGTCGCTGTTCCGCCTATACAAAGCCCAACAGGCGTTGATGGCGTAATGGCAGCGGGGTTGGCATTAACTGTTACCGTAATAGACGCTGTACAACCGGCTGTAAATGTATAAGTGATCAATGCGGTTCCTACAGCTACACCATTGACAACGCCTGTGGTTGAGCCAATAGAGGCAACTCCGGTATTGCTGCTACTCCATGTACCGCCTGAGGTAATGTCGCTAAGTGTGGAGGTAGCTCCTACGCACACGCCAGTAACTCCGGTTATGGGCGCTGGCGATGAATTGACCAATATATTGAAAACGGTAAAACATCCGGTGTTTAAGATATAAGAAATTGTTGCTGTACCCGGCGACACGCCCGATACTATTCCGGTCAAAGAGCCTACTGTTGCTATACCGGTATTGCTGCTTGCCCACCTTCCGCCGGGAGTGGCGTCGGTAAATGTAGACGGTATACCAACGCATACATTGGTAGAACCGCTAATTGCTGCAGGCAACGGATTGACCGTTTCGGTAGCTACAGCCAAACAACCGGTGGCTAAACGATAAGTAATTATTGAAGTGCCCTGCGCCACGCCAGATACCACGCCAGATACTGAGCCTATGGTTGCAATGCCCGTCTGACTGCTGGTCCATGTGCCGCCGGGGGTAGTGTTAGTTAGTATAAGCGACGACCCAACGCAAACCGGCGAAATACCGCCAATAGCAGCAGGAACCGGATTGACTGTAAAGGTTATGGTACGGTTGCAACCCGTTGCCAGTGCATAAGAGATAACAGTAGTTCCTGCCGATACGCCCGTAACCACACCAGAAATAGACCCTATTGTGGCTACACCTGTATTGGTACTGCTCCATACGGCCCCGGGTGTGCCGCCGGTAAGGGTTGTGGTTAGGCCCTGACATACCTGGAATGTGCCTGTGATAGTCGCCGGTAACGGATTGACGGTAACGGTAGCCACAGCGGCGCAGCCCGTGGGCAACATATACGTTATCACCGTAGTGCCGGCAGCCACGCCTGTCACCACACCCGTAAGCGAACCTACGGTAGCTACCCCAACTCGCGTACTCTCCCATGTGCCGCCTGCGGTGGCGTCGGTGAGCGTAATGGTTGAGGCCACACATACGGGCCCAACGCCCGCAATGGCCGCAGGATAAGGATTGACGGTATAAGTGGCGGTGGCAGCGCAACCTGTAGTGGGCAATGTATAAGATATAACAGTAGTGCCTACGCTAACGCTGGCTACTACGCCTGTGCCCGAGCCAATAGTTGCCACACCCGTATTTATACTACTCCATACGCCAGAGGGCGTAGCGCTGCTGAGGGTAGATCCACCGCCTATACAAACTTGTTTGGTTCCCGTAATAGGCGCAGGTAGCGGATTGACTACAACCGTGACAGTGGCTGCGGAATCGGAAAAACAACCTGCCTTCAACGCATATACTGTGTATACGCCTGCCGACCCAAGGGTGGCGCTGGCTATAGTGGGGTTATCAAGCGGCGATGTAAAACCGGCAGGCCCCGTCCAGCTAAACGACGAAAATGGCGTTGTTGTGGACGCTGTGAAATTAATAGCGCTGCCTTCGCAAACCGGGCTATTGCTGCCTGCGGTGGGCGTGTTAGGTAATGGAGTAGAAGGTTTAAGATTTAAGATCAATGTATCTGGCAAGCCGGAACAACTGCCGGTGCCTACAACCATAAGCGATATAATAGAAGTATCGGTGGTAACCTGCGTTGAGGGACCTACGTAGGTAGACAAAGCTTCGCCCGAAAGAGAGTACCACGTCCAGGTATAGTCGCCGGGATTGGTAATGGTAACAGTAGTAACGGTAGATACGCAAACGTTTGCGGTATCGCCCTCTACGTGCGGAGTAGTTGATGTGTCGCCGGTTGCAGTCCAGTTGGGGCGCGTGGCTTCAAATGCTTTGGTAAGATCAGAGGTATTCAATATGTATGCATAAGCAAAACTTACACTGTCGCCGGGATTGATGTCGCCAAGATTAAACACAATTCCTATACCCGCATCTGCTGTATCGAAACCGCTGTAACGCGCCGTAGACCTACCCTGCCAGTACAACGAATCGCAGTTTACCGACGGTGTGAGGCCCGATGTGCAATAAAAACACTTTGCGCGACAGTCAAGGGTGCCTAAACCGAGAAATGCATCGAGATAAGTAATACCCGTAGCTGTAACTAATGTAGCGTTGAGCGGATTGGGCAGCTGATAAAATATATTGTTGATAGTGCGGTAGTTGCCATTCGTGGCCACCTCCTGATCGGGGTCCACGGTGCGCATATAGTACACTTTATTTCTTCTGAAAGCCGATGTGTTGGTTAGCGTAACCGAAATAGAGAAGAACAGATTACCGGTATCGAGCGAAGTAACCTGCCTGATGGCAATACTGTCGCCATTTATACCTTCCCAAACAGCTTTATTCTTCACGCCATCGAACGAAAAACCAGTATTTATACCCGATAACGAACCCGTAAACAATACCGGCGAACCGCCGCAACCTGCGCCCTGATTCCATGCGTTACTTTGCACGCCGTTTACCTGAAGGCTCCAGCCCTCCTGTGGGCTACCCGGCAAAAAGTAATCGCCAAAGTATGCCGGCGTACCTACCGTCCATCCGTCGCGGTGCGGGTCGGATACCCAACCGAGCCCCTGCGTGAGCGAGCAGCCGCCGGTACAGGTGTTCTGCATACTAACGCCGCCGCGTGGGTGATAGCCCGAGGGCGCTGGCTCGCTGGAGCCAAAAGCGCCATTTATGTTCACGCCCACTTCCACATAATTACCTTTCAGAAACGCATTGCAGTTGACCAACTGCGCGCTAACGCTGCCGGAAAACAACAAACCTGCAATGAAAAAAGGCAACGACAGAAAATAATATCTAAATTTCATACTAAACCTATTGGAAAATGTTTTTACAAAAAAACCTTACTTACCGCTCTGTACTTTCTGGAAAGAAATACTGTATAAACTTTCAGACTTCGCGCCGTTGGTGATATTGATCTGGTAGGCGCCCGGCTCAAGCTGAGATATATCTACAGATTCGTTGTAGCTATGACTTTTCTGGGCAGGTTGCCAGTGTATTCTCTTTGTGCCTTTTGCGTCTATTACATCGGCGGCAAAGTACATGGGGTCGGGCGTATTGAGTTGCAATTGCAACGTATTGGTAAACGGCGCCGGGGCAATGGCATAATTAACGTTGATATGCTCTATAACGCCACGCGCTTTATTGGGCTTATCTATCTCGAAGTGACCCGAAACAATACTTTTATCCAACAAATCGTTTTGTCTGGCCGGCAAACTGCTGCCCATAGATTGTTGCGCAAAAACACTGCCGCTGCACAATGACAATGCAATGACAGAGGAAACAAGTAAACGTTTTTTCATACCAATTAGTTAACTATCAACAATATCTGCATTCAATATTCGCTTATTCGTATAGGTAAAGAGCCCTGCAAATAGGGGCTTAGCGGTAGTATAGGCAAGATATTCCGAACAAGTCGTTAAAGTTAATATATTTCGCCCTATTAAAAGAGCCTTAAAAAATATTTTTTGAGCGTTAATTGAGTATTTTCTGAATGGATGGAGCTCGGCGCTCCTCAATTTGGGAAGAATTGCTGTTGCAATAAAAGAGCAACAACATCAAAAAGCGTAGTTTGGATTAAGGCAACCAACTATAGCTTTGCAAAACAACAAAAACAGTTATTTTACCAATTGGCGTACATTATTCGGCATATTCCAACAAATAAACAGGTTTGTATTTGTGCTTAAAATG
>CAZLPE010000044.1:9291-28471 GCA_964561325.1 uncultured Flavipsychrobacter sp. | reverse complement strand
CGAATGGTATAGGTAAGCTGCAACATAAAATATTGCTGCAATACCTGCGTTACACTGTTTTCTATATAGGTTTCGGTTACAGCGCGGCTTATGCTCTTATTCTGATTCATGATATCAAAAGCGGTAATACGCGCCTCGAGTGCATTATTTTTAAAGAATTTGTAGGCTACATAAGCATTCCACAAATAGAAATTCTGATTGCCCGTGCTGCTAAATGCGGTGTAGTAGTTTTCGGTAATGCTGGTGTTCAATACTAGCTTCTTAAACAATATGTAGTTTATTTTGGCCGATGTCAAGTGGTTGTAATAGTTGTTGTTAGCCTGCGATTGGGCAGTGTTTTGCACAATATTGTAGTTGCCGTTGTACGATAGCGAGAAATCTATTTGCTCGCTGATATTGCTGGTAAGGGCAATGCCAAATGATGGCACATAGTTGTTTGCATAGTTGAGCATAGTATTTATCATACCCGGCGTACGGGTATAGTTGAGGCCTCCATTAAGGTTTAGATTACTTTTCAATGGCTTTACCGGCATGCCATAGGTAATAAATAAACGCGTAGCAAAATATCCGTCCAGATTAACAGGCCGCGACAACTGACTTCCCCTATTAATGACTACAGATGTATTAGTAGCGGGGTCGGCAAATAGCGAATCGCGACCAGGAATGTACGATGCGTTGCCTATGTAGTTGGTTATGTAGTTGGCATACAGATTCAGGAAAAAATTACGCGCCGTTTTTGCACTCGTTAGTCCGTACCGCACTATAAATGTCTGTTCATAATCCTGACGCAGGCCGGTGTTGCCTGTTTTTATAAGTAAGGGATTGCTAATGTCTACCACATTCTGCAATTGCGTTATAGAGGGTGCATTGGTATTTGTCCGGTACATAATGCGCAGGTTTTTGCCATCGGCATCGCGTATGTTCAGCATGGCATTGGGTAGCACGCTGGTAAAGTTTTTATTCAGGCTATAGAGCGTCGGGTATTCCTGCTCGCCGCTAAGGGTTGCGTATTGCATATTCAGGCCGGCATTAAACGTTAGTTTCCTGTCGCCTACACGGTAGCTGAGTCCGCCTTTTTGCGTGTTGTAGGTATTGCTGTATTTGTTAGAGTATACAGGGTCCAGCATTGTGTAGTCTTGGGTGGCGGTGTCTTTACTGTAGGTCTCTTTATCGGCATTACTTTTCTGAAACGAGGGATTGTAGGTAAACATCAATTGCCCCTTCTTCCCCACAGGCTCGGTATAGGTTACATTTGGCGACAGATTGTAGGTGTTGTTATACAGCTTGTATTGCTGATCGCGCAGCGTAGTGAACGAGCCATATTGCGTAGACGAGTAATACGCGCCATCGCCGTTTTTCTCATTTAGCGTAGCCGCCAGATTGAACGATATGGTGCGACGCGCTTTTTTAAACTTGTGCTGAAACAATAAGTTATTGCTCGAATTGTATCCGTTGCTGTTGGCTACAGGTCGGTTAGTTGTTGCGCTCGACAGAAGTTCGGCTATGCTGTCGGTGGCTACTGTATTACTCAAAGTACTACTGCGCTGAAAACTGATACCGGGCGTAAATACTATTGAGTTGAACGAATCGATAGTATACTCCAGCCTCAGATTTACCCGGTGATTGAAATTAGTTGCTTCCGACGAGCTGTTTTCATTATAAATATTTGTGCTGTCGGGCGATGAAAAATAATTGCGGGTTAGCGTTGTTGAGTTGGTATTGTCTGTGCTATTGTAAAAATAGCTGCCGCTAATTTTCATTTTCTTGCCCCATGTATCGCTATAGTTAAAACCAGCGCTATTGGTTACCGATATACCATTTTGTTGGCCTACCATAAAATTGCTGGCAGCATTGCCGCCGCCGCCAAAATTCCCACCACCGCCGCCTCTGCCGCCGCGACCACCGCCGCCGCCAGAGCTGCCTGTAGCGCCCAGAATATCTTGCGAACTAAAGTTTTGCTGGTTTATATTGTTCGACATGCCCAAAATAGATATTCGCCTGTCGCCATTAAATATGTTTATGTTGCCGCCTGCTATATATCTGTCGTCTGTGCCATACCCAGCATAGGCCTTGCCAAAAACGCCCTCGCTTTTGTTTCGGCGAGTAATGATATTCATTGTTTTTTGCGCCGTGCCGTCGTCAAAACCAGTAAAATTAGACTGATCGCTTAGTTTATCGAATATCTGTATTTTATCTACCACTTCCGACGGCAGGTTCTTCAGCGCTAGCGATGGGTCGGAGCCAAAAAACGGCTTACCGTCTACCATTACATTTTGCACAGTTTCACCATTTACTTTTACGCCGCTGTTGTCCGACGTTACGCCCGGCATTTTATTTACCAGATCTTCGGCAGTGGCATCGGGATTAGTTTTAAAGGCATCGGCCCTAAACTGCGATGTATCTCCTTTTTGCTCGCCTCTTATTTGTTTACCGCCTACGGTTACGCCTTTCAGTTCGTTGGCGGTTTGGGTCATTGCTATTTCGCCAAGGTCTATATCTTTGTCCGTAATCGTTACTGCCTGACGTATTTGTTTATACCCCAGATAGTCTATCCGCAACATATACCTGCCGGCTTTTAGCGGAGCAATGCTAAACACCCCATTATCGTCGGTTATGGCGCCGGTACGCAGCGCAGAGTCGGCAAAACTCCTGAGCGCTGCCGTTACGCCAACAAGCGCCGTTTTATCTTTGCTGTCAGTTATCCTGCCTTTCAAGGCATACATACTCTGACCAAATGTTGTAAAAGAACCAAATAACAGGGCAGCAAAGGATGCGAAGGCGGTAAAAAATCTCATATATTTCATCCGCCGTTAGACGGTAGTTTGATTTATTGGTTTAAGTTGTTTACACCTAATTTTAAGATGCAATTATAAATCGTTGAATAAAAGCAGAAGCGCTCGAGCTGAAAACAGCGCAACAACATCAAAGATAACAACGCTGATATAAAGTGGAAGATAAAGAAAACAACAAAAAATACTACAACCAAAGCGCTAAGCGGTAGCTACACCGCTCCTACCCCGCAAATACTCATACCCGGCCACATTCATCATAAGCAGCAGCATTCCGTAAAAAGTATCTTCAAACGGTATGGTAAACATGCGTACACCGAGATTGTAGGCAGGGTTATAACTCACTACCGGCTCGGGCGTGAAGCTGCCGGTAAGTATGCCATTTGAAATAAAAAATGGTGCGAGTATAAGCACAAACGTCAGATAAAACTCAGGGAGATAGGTTACTTTCTTTATCATTAAAAACACCAGAAACATTGCCAGCAGTATAAAAGTAACCGACGTGTATAGCTGCGGCATATGCGTAGCTGCTACCATTACCAAAAACCCGACAAGCCCCCATGTAAATGTGCCCGCAAACTGTCTTTGCCAACGAACTTTTACATAACTAATAATAACATGGTAGGTAAAAACACAGGCATACGGTATGCAAAAGAAAAACAAAAACTCCTCTATTGGCAACCCCAAAAAATAAATACCATACACATATCGGGAGTTAAAACTCCAAACGCCAATGTGGGTAAAATAGGCGTCCCAGAGCACAAAAAATGTAGCTGTTGCCAGGCATGGCGCCATGAAATAACGCCACTGACGGTAAAACTTATTCTTGGATATAAACGAGAATACTAATGGAAAAACGATACAAAAAAAATCGACCAACAGATACAGATACTTATCAGGCATTGGCTTCTTTGCGTTTTTGGGCTTCAACGAAATATTTGAATGGCACAAACAACATCCCGAAACACTCGCCATCTTCCTTACCCAAATGCTTGTGGTGCATTTTATGCGCCCTCCTTATTGCCCTGAAGTACAAACTATCTGTGTTGCGCAACCACTTAAACCGCTGATGTATAAACACATCGTGCACCAAAAAATAGGCAAAACCATACAGCGTAATACCGGCGCCAACAAAAAACAACACCCAAAGACTACTAAAATACAATGTACCAAAGAACAGGCTCAACATGCCCGGCAGCGCAAAAATGACAAAGAAATAGTCGTTTTTTTCAAAAAATGAAGATGGATTCTTTTTGTGGTGGTCTTCGTGCAAATTCCATAGCAGGCCATGCATCACATATTTGTGCGTTAGCCAGGCCACACCCTCCATACCTATAAAAGTAGCTACCACTATCAGTATATCAATCAGCCACATACGCCTGTTTGTTTAGTTCTGTAAAATATTGTTTCACTGCTTTTTCTCTGTCGTCAAACAAATTGTGCAATTTCCTGCGCATGTATAGCGCATTTACCATATTGCCCAGCGGCCCCAGCGGCAATGCATATCTCAAATCATCGGCCATCCTCACACCACCGTCTACAGATGTAAAAGTATGTGTGTGCTCCCATAACGAAAACGGACCTTTTATCTGAACATCTGTAAACCTGTACCTATTCATTACTTCTTTTATCTCCGTAACCCACAACAATGAAATGTTTAAAATGGGTCTGATCTTGTATTCTATTTTCATACCTCTGTACACACGTTCGCCGTGCAGCTCTGTAAGAAATTCGAATTGTGTATCTCCCGGCATTATCTTCTTCAGATTTTCGGGCGTTGCAAAAAACATCCATACGGTTTCTATATCTGTTGGTATAAACTGTTCTTTGCGCAATCGGTAAATACTCATAATTTTTTGGAGCTCCCCTTAGTCCTTTGTTGCTTTTGCTACCCGCCCGGCAGGCATTGTCGCCAGTCGCGCAGGCATATTTTGAACCATTCTGTATACAATTCCGGACTTACCCTTAATTCCTTTTCCAGCTGTGCATGGTCTATGTATCTGTACTCCGATGCCTCCTCGCGGTTCAGCGTCGGCATTTCATCAGTCTCACCCACATACACATGGTCTATTTCATATTCGGTCAGTCCGCCGTTCAGTTCGGCTTTATACTCAAAGGTAAACACCGGACGCAATATTGCGCTCAATCCCATCTCTTCTTTTAGTCGGCGGGCTGCGGCTGCCTCGGTTGTTTCTCCCGGCCGTGGGTGCCCGCAGCAGGTATTTGTCCACAAATTTGCCGAATGATACTTCTCTGCCGCTCTTTTCTGCAACAGCAGTTGCCCATTGCTATTATACACAAACACAGATATTGCTCTGTGTCTTGTGCCGCCATTCAGGTGCGCTTGCAGCTTTTCCATCTCGCCTATTGCGTTGTCGGCCTCATCTACCAATACCACATATTCCATTTTCCGCCTCTTTATAGGTTATTATTTTCATTTGGTATGCCTGCTGCTTACAGCATACTAAAACTATGTTTGAAATAAGATGTAACCAGCAGCCCTATCTTCCTACGATTGGATATGCGCACACGTTCCATCATAATACGCGCCGACGGCACAGACCTTATTTTATTAAACAGTGTTTTGTAGTATATATAAGCCATATACACTCCAAAGCGCGAACTCTTGGGCAGCAACAATATGCCTGCATACGCCTCTTTAAAATCTTTTTCTATATCGTGCTCTATCTTTATTTTCTCTGTCTCAGAAAACGAATGCATGTCCACGCCCGGAAAATACACTCTGCCCAATGCCTGGTAATCGTTTTTCAAGTCGCGCAGAAAATTTACTTTCTGAAAAGCCGCGCCCAGCTTCATTGCCGGCGACTTCAGCTGTCTGAACAAGGCATCATCGTTTTCAGTAAACACACGCAGACACATTAAGCCCACCACCTCGGCCGAGCCCAGTATGTAGCGTCCGTAAGAGTCTTCGCTATGTTCGTGCTGTTTCAAGTCGGTTTCCATGCTCTCCATAA
Organism: uncultured Flavipsychrobacter sp.; assembly: GCA_964561325.1. GTDB lineage: Bacteria > Bacteroidota > Bacteroidia > Chitinophagales > Chitinophagaceae > Nemorincola. The sequence continues at coordinate 22,707 of CAZLPE010000044.1, read as the reverse complement.
ACCGCTCTATCAACTCAGCTTCTATATTGTAGGTGTTTACTACATACTGAAAACTGTTGAGTATGGGGTTCAGGCTAATTTTTCGTTCTATTGCCTTCCAGGTTTCTTCTTTAAACTCCTGTAGCAACTCTGCTTTGTTAAAATCATGAAATGTGTCTACGATTTCGTCGGCAAAGCGAACAAAACCATAAATAGAGTAAATATGCGGGTGTAACTTCTTGTCTAAGCAGTGGATGCCCAATGAAAAGCTACTACTGTAGGCTCGCGTAGTGAGCTTACTACAGGCAACGGACACATCATCAAACAGTTGTTTCATCGGTTTATTTAAGATTTTTTAGTAATTGTTGGGCTGCCACTTGGCCAGAAACCAATGCAGGCGGAACACCGGGTCCCGGCACTGTAAGTTGTCCGGCATAAAACATATTCTTCACTTTCTTATTGCGCATGGTCGGCTTCAAAGCTGCGGTCTGCCTCAGTGTGTTTGCCAGGCCGTATGCATTTCCTTTATAGGCGTGATAATCTGCTTTAAAGTCGTTTACGCAGTAGCTTTTATTATAGACAATGTAAGATTTTATTTCATCTCCACAAAGATCTTCCAGCCTTTTTATCACAATATCAAAGTATTTCTGCCTTATAGCCTCCGTATCTTTCAGTCCGGGCGCTATTGGTATTAGTATAAACAGATTCTCCATACCTATAGGCGCCACCGTAGGATCGGTTTTTGATGGGCAGCACACATAAAACAATGGACTTGACGGCCACTCCGGCTGCTCATAAATCTCTTTCGAATGCTGATCCATTGATGCATCAAAAAATAGGTTATGATGAATCAACTTCTTTATCTTTTTGCTTACGCCCAAATAAAATATCAGCGACGATGGCGCCAGCGTCCGCTTGTCCCAGTAATCTTCGTTGTAGGTGCGGTATTCTTTCGCCAGCAGGTTTTGCTCTATATGGTGGTAGTCGCCGGCTGCAATAATGCCATCTGTAGCTATAGCGCCGCTGTTGGTCCGTATTTGTTTTGCTTTGTTACCTTCTATTACTATTTCTTCGGCCTCGCAGCTTGTTTTCACCTCTACACCCAGACTTAGCGCCAGCGACTCCATGCCTTTTACTATTTCTATCATTCCGCCCATTGGGTACCATGTACCCATAGATAGCGCGGCATAGTTCATCAGGCTATACAGGGCGGGTATCTGGTTGGCCATAGCGCCCAAAAACAACACCGGAAACTCCATGAGGGCTACAAGGCGTTCGTCTTTAAAAAAACCACGCACATACTTGCTCACTGGTTTAAACATGTGCAGCCGCGCTGCGCCGGTTATTACCTCCATACTGGCAAACTCCAGCCACGAGAACGATGGCTTGTATACCAGCTCGTTCATGCCTACTTTATACTTAAAAGCGCCCTCCTGCAAAAACTGTTTTAGCTTATCGGCGCTGCCCTTCTCTATACTTTCAAACACTTCGTAAATCCCATCCAGCTTCGCGGGTATAGCTAAGGTATCGTCTTTGCCAAACACTATCTGAAAACCAGGATCGAGCTGAACAAGATTGTAGTAGTCGGATGGTTTTTTCCCAAATTCGGCAAAGAAACGTTCAAAGATATCGGGCATCCAGTACCAGCTCGGTCCCATATCGTAGGTAAAGCCTGCTGCGCTAAAAGCGCGCGCTCTGCCGCCTATCGATGTGTTTTTCTCAATAAGCGTTGTCTCGCAACCCTGTTTTGCAACAAAGCTGGCAGCCGCCAATCCAGAAAAACCACTCCCTATTACCGTTACTTTCCGCAACTCAGTTAAGTTTAGTTATTATGTACTATTATTTGATTTTCGTCTTGTACTGCTACAGAAATTCGAGCAAATGATATACGCTCTGCAGGCACACCACATTGTCGGCTAGCTGCCCGGCGCCCATTGTCAGCTCTGCATTACCCGCTACCAAAACCGTAGCTTTAGGACACAGTAGCGCCACATCGCGCAAATGCTTATCCACTTCTTCTTTTGGTCTTGCCGCTACAAAAAACAACAGCGCAACATCCGGGTTTACCGCCTGCAATATGCCTGTTATACTTTCGTCCGGCACATTCTGGCCCAGGTATATTGTCTCAAATCCTCTCGATCTGATGATGTAATTGGCAAACAAGAGACCAATTTCATGCCACTCGTTTGCCGGCAAATACAGCAGATACTTTTTATCTTTTATTATCGCCGGTAGCAACCCATCTGTTGCAGCCATCAACTTTCGCCTGATGATACAAGACGCAAAATGCTCTTGAAATGGAGTAGTTTTATCTACTGTCCATAAGATACCGATCTTACTCAAAAACGGGTAAATCACCTGTATCATTGTATCAAACAACCCCAACCTAAGCGACGCTGCCGAGAATATCTTTTCAAAGGCTGTCTCTTCCATAGAGAGCATACTTTTGATAAGATCGTTCACATAGGCCATACAGATGGTGTCTTTCGATGCCGTGTCTTCTGTTTTCTGCACCTCGTTGCTTATCTCATCGTCAGTAAGCGCAGCTATTTTCGATATTTTAAGTCCGTTTGCCAGCAGCGTAGCCACGTTCAGTAGCTTGCGCACCTGTGTGTCGCTGTAGTTGCGCCGGTTGGTGCTTGTTCTTTCGGGCTCTATCAGCGCATAGCGCTTTTCCCATATCCTTATGGTGTGCGCCTTGATGCCTGTTAAGCGCTCCAGTTCGTGAATGGGGTATGATTGCATTTGTTTAATATTTTTACTGCAAACTTAAACAGAATTATCCAAAACACCAAAAATATAAATATAAATTACCTCATCAATTTCCTACCCTATCCGCGCATACTTTCGTTTGTAGTCCATAGGCGACAATCCGGTTATTTTTTTAAACGTGGTTCTAAACGCCTTACTGTCATTGTAGCCCACAGCATACATTACTTCATTTATGTTGCCTATGCCGCTTTCCAGACTTTTCTTTGCGGCTTCTACTTTTACCCGCTGCAAGTATTCTACCGGCGTATTAGCGGTAGCTTTCTTAAATCTACGTTCGAAGTTGCGCTTACTTAACAAAAACAATCCTGCCAGTTGGTCTACAGATATTTTTTGGTCAAGGTTGCTTTCTATATACTCTTGCGCCTTTTTTATGGGTTCGTCTTCATGCCCTTTCTGCCCCTGAAAAATGATGAATGGCGATTGGCTTTCGCGCTCCACCTCTATCTCAAACAACTTTGCCAGAAACAACGAAACATCGCGACCGCAATACTTTTCCACGATATACAGCAGCAGATTCAAAAACGAATATGCGCCGCCGCTTGTATAGATACCTTGTTCGTCAGTAATTATCTTTTCGGCAAGCAACTCCACTTCCGGATACTTGCTCCGGAAAGCATCCGCCGCCATCCAATGCGTAGTGCATTGCCTACCGTTCATCATTCCGGTAGCTGCCAGTAAAAACGCGCCCACGCACAGGCTGGCTATTTCTGCGCCTTGCTGCTTTTGGCGCACAAGCCATGGCACAAACTCCATATTCTGTGCCAGTGTTTTGGGCTCTGTTGCGGGTATTATTATCAAATCGGGCCTTTCTACTTCGGCAAGCAGCGCTTCCGGATGTACAGAAAACAGTCCGTCGTATAGCGCCGTCTCGCGGGTAAGCCCTACCAACTGTATACGAAAGGCGGGTTGGCGCCCTGTTTGTTTCAGAAAACGGTTGGCGGCATTAAGTACCTTAAACGGACCAACAATGCTGCTCAGTATCACTTCGCCCCTGGGTATTAGTATTACTACATGTTTCATAGATAGCGCTTATACATACAAATATAGCAAAACAATTGGCGCATTCACACCCTCATATTGGCGTATTCACCTGCCGTTTGCTTTGGTATGCCTATGTATTTTTGTATAGCTATGCGCATTTATCAAGCGCAAAAAACAATACACTGCATAATAATAAAACAACATACAAAACAACAACTTTTACTTAGCTTTATATAACCAATCAAAAAACTAAATTTTCAAAAACCGATAAAAACAAACCAACTATGGACGGAAAAGTGAACATCATCAACTGGTTCGAAATATCTGTAAGCGATATGGCCAGAGCAAAAAAATTTTACGAAACTGTATTCGACATCCAGATGCAGGAAATGGAAATGATGGGTATGCTCATGGGTTTCTTCCCCGGCGAAGAAATGAGCGGCAAAGTATCGGGAGCGCTTGTGCAAAGCCCTATGCACCAACCAAGTACAGCGGGCGCTAAAATCTATTTCAACGGCAATCCGGATCTGGCCGGTGCATTAAGTAGAGTAGAGGCAGCCGGCGGTAAAATAACTATGCCCAAAACGCTCATCAACGAAAACACGGGCTATATGGCTTTCATAATAGATACCGAAGGCAATAGCGTAGGTATGCACTCACAACATTAAGGCCGGGTAAAATTATTCAATCTAACCAATGACGGCCGGTAGTATTAGCCGTCATTTTTTTATCACAAAAACAACATCTATGGCAACATCTATTGCAGCGCTTAGCGCACAATTCGATCTACACACTAAACTATTCAACAATGTGCTGGATGGTATAACCGATGCAGACGCATCTACCCAACATGCCGATAGCGTAAACCACATGAAGTGGATTGCGGGGCATATACTCAATACCCGTCTCAACTCGCTTTGCAAGATTGCCGGTATTCCGCACGATGCCAGCTTGGCGCCGCTGTTTGGCAAGGATGCGAAGCTGAGCGCAGATACGCCCTACCCGGCTATGGACGAAATAAAAGACCGATGGAACACCAATGCTCCCCTGCTTGCCGAGGCGCTAAAAAATATTCCGGCCGATACGCTGGCCTCAAAATCGCCGGCTACAGTACCCATCAACAATGATTCCGTTTTGGGAACGCTTGCATTTTTAGTAGCTCACGAATCGCACCATATCGGGCAGCTATCAATGCTTCGCAAAATGCTGGGCAAGCCAGCTATGTCGTACAATTAACTGCAACAGCTATTAAACTTAAACACCCATTACTTTACTTAGCGTAAGGTAATGGGTGTTTAAAGTTTATCGGGGCTCTGTTATCTGAGTAGGGTTATATTTCCTTTCTTCACAAACGACCGTCCAGCGCTGGTTGTGCCGGTTATCTGGTAAATGTAAACGCCCTGCGGTTGCGGTACGCCCTTGTATGCTCCGTCCCAACCGGCCTCTATGTCCGATGTTTCAAACACTTTTACACCCCATCTATCAAATATCTCAAAGCTGGAAAGTACGGCTATACCTCTTTTCACCACTTTAAATTTGCCATTAGCGCCGCTGCCGGGCACAAAGGCGTTGGGTAGGTTGATGAGCGACTCTATACTCACGTTTACATCTATAGAGTCGTTAGCAACGCACCCCCAGGAGGTGATACCGTTTACGAAATACCTTGTGCTCAGTTCGGGCGATGCTATAGGGTTTGAACTATATATATCGCTTAAGCCCGACGGCGGAAACCACGAGAACGTTATACAGTTGGTCTGCGTATTAATCTGATAACTTTCGCCAGGATAGATAGTTGTAGAGTCGGCTACGGTAAGCACGGCCGCCGGATATACCCTGATACCCACGAAGGCTGTGTCGGTACAACCAAACTGATTGCTGGTAACCACGCTATACTTAATATCCGTTTCCGGTTTCACCGTAATTGTTGCATGCGTACTGTCTGTAAGGTACAATCCCGGACGCCATTTATAATAGGCGATAGGATCAGTATTTACCACCCTCAATATTGCGCTATCATGCGGACATAAAGCCGTATCTGCCGAAATAAACGAAATAGACGGTTTCGGATATACGGTTACTTGTATCGAATCTATGGCGCTGGTACAGCCCTCTACTGTTTGGGAAGCATAATAAAAACTACGCCCAACTGTAGCAGTGCCCGGTACTGGCGCAACAGGCGTACCCGGCAAGCCCGGCGCAGGATACCAGAGAATGTTCTGTCCAGAAGCCATCAACGGCGGCGCATCATAATACTGACAGTAGGTCAACCAGTTGATCCATGGCGTTGGCGGAGTTTGTTTCACTATTACCGTATCCAATGCTGTAGCATAGCACCCATTCAGGAAGGCGGTTACTCTGTATACGCCTGCATACTCCATGATCACCGGCGTTCTGTATGGGTTCTGTGCGCCCGAACGGAATGTGTATGGACCTGTCCAGGTAAATGTAGCCCCAATGCCGCTGGTTGCTTGCAAAAACAAAGTATCGCCAAGCCCGGTGCATACGGGACTATTGCTTGTTACGGCTATCTGCGGCGTAGGCGTGATTGTAACTGTTGTAATGGCTATAGCCGAACATGCGCCCAATATTGCGGTAACGGTATACACGCCGTTTGCCGACAAAGGCGCGTTGAGTATTACAGGGTTTTGCAACGACGAAGTAAACAGATCCGGCCCCTCCCAATAGTAGCGCACTCCCGGCGTACCGTCGGTAGCAAACAGTTTGAGCGTATCGCCTTTACAAATGCTGCTGCCCGGCGCTCCCGGCGAGTTGCTGGTAACAACCGGAACCTCCGGAGTAGAATCAATCTGAACGTACAGTGTAGCCGGCGCAGAAATACATCCATTCAGTGTTTCTGTAACCGTATAGGTTCCTGTGGCGGGCGTATATGCCGGATTAATAGTTGGGTTTTGCAATGTAGAAGTAAAAGAGTTAGGGCCTGTCCAGTCGTATGTGCCGCCCGCAGGTGCAAATGTTGTAGACAGTATCAGCATATTGCCAGAGCATATGGGCGCATTGCTGCTCAGCGCGGTCATTCCTGGCGTTGGCTTCACCAGCACGGGTATTACCGTATAGCTGGTGCAGGTGCCCAACGTAACGGTTACCGTATACACGCCCGAAGCCGCTGTTGTAGCGCCTGCAAGGAAGGTATTCTGCATAGGCGAGTAAAAAGACAATGGGCCTGTCCACACATAACCTATACCCGACGTGGGCGATGTTGCGGTTAAGAACAGGGTATCGCCTGCGCATATCGGACTATTGCTGGCTACAAGCGTCGGGATTACCGGCGTCGAGTCTACCACCACATACTCTGTCGCCATTGGCGACACGCAGCCGTTGAGGGTAGCTATTACCGAATAGGTTCCGGTAGCCCGCGTGCTTGCAGGGTCTATTACCGGATTCTGATCAGTAGAGGTAAATCCATTTGGCCCAGTCCAGTAGTACGTGCAGCCGGGCGTATCGGTAGCGGTAAGATCCAGCGGGTTGCCCGAGCATAGCGGCACAAGGCTGCCAAGAATAGGCAATGGCGGATTGGGCTTTATCAGGGCATAAGTAGTGTCCCAGCTGGAACAACGCCCAAGCGTAACAGTAACTGTATACACGCCGGTATTGGCGGTAGTAGTACCCGTAATACCCAGCGGGTTGCGCATGGTAGAGGTGAATCCGGCAGGTCCGGTCCACGAATAGGTTACGCCTGCCGTTAGTGTAGACGAAGTGAGCAACAGCATACTACCGGCGCATAGCGGCGCATTGTTGGCAGCAATGGGCACAACGGGCGTGGAGTCTATTACCACCCGCACGTAGCCGGTATCCTTACATCGGCCTATATTGTATATTACCCGGTATTGGCCGGAGTCGGTTACATATACTCCAGTCCGGGTTGGGTTTTGCAATGTTGAGGTAAACAAGTTCGGCCCTGTCCAGTCAAAAGTTTCTCCAGATACGGCCGGAGTCACATTGAGCGACAAAGTTTTGCCCGAGCATATGGGCGCATTACTAGTCACAATAGTTGTGGGTAATACATTTACTATTACGCGCGTTGTTTGGGTATCGCTGATACCGCCAACGGTTTTTACCACGGTATACAATCCCGAATCGGAAGGAGGCAAATTAGGTATAACCGGATATTGCAGCGTGCTGGTAAAGCCGCCGGGGCCATACCACAAATAGGTGGCGCCTACAGAGTCGCCGCCTCGGCAATACAGGCGCAATGTATCGTATGGGCACAGCGGACCATTGTTCCAAGCCGTAAAGCAGGGGGTTACATATAGCAAAAACGTTTTCTGCGCACAGTCGCCCATACGCGGGTTAGTACCGGTTACAGTAAAGGTAGTAGGACCTGTGAGGCCGCCCAGATTGATGGTAACATGCGCACCCGTGGTAGCCGAAAGCCCAGATGAAGGCGCCCATTTCCAGTCGCCCCAGCTCCAGCATTTATCTTCGCCAAACCGTATATCTACAGGAAATGAAGTGCCGGTAATATCGCAACCAATAACAGTATCGAGCGAATCGTGCGCCACGCCGGCTGTCACAATTTGAGGCTGAGGAAACGCGCTGTCTATATCGAGCGAATCTCTGAACAGCCATGCATAAGATATTATAGCGCTATCGCCCGCGCGCACAGTGCCGATATTGTAAATGAGTCCGTAGGCAATATCTGAATTCGTAATGTCGCCCTGATTGTAGTAGGTAGCGCCTATACCAGTTGCTGTGCCCGCCCATACCAGATCCAGGTTGTTGCGCGCCGATGTGTCGGGCGGCCATGCTGTGTAGATATATGCCTTCGCGCGGCAGTCTTTTGTGGCCAATGCCGAATATACTCTGTTGGTGTCGCGCGAATAGGCGCTCACTAATCTTCTGTTGTAGTAGTCGCCCTGTATTGTTACTCTGTTTGTTGTGGTAAAGCCGGTTCCGCCTACTATAGTTTCGTCATTATCCGGGTCGCCGGTAGCCTGATAATACAATCCGGTATAATCAGACAAAGACGTATTCTTAAACACCGTAGTTACCACTGCCCAAGAGGCCAGCGTATCTACACGGGTTGTCTGCCTTATCAGCAGCCCGCTACCTACACCCGCAGTACCCTGCCAGGTTCCGGTTATCACGCCGCCAGAATTGGTATAACCAACGTTGGTGCCCGTAAGCGTGCCGCCAAGCCTGTTAGAAAAGCCACCCGACGGGCCGTTGGTGTAAAACGCATCGCTTCTTACGCCCGCTACCTGCATAGACCAGCCCAGAAAAGGCGTACCGGGCAAAAAGTAAGAACCATAGTACACGCCGGTACCCCATCCGTCGTGATATTTATCGTAAGAAAAATCAAGCCCATCGCCTGTGGCGGCCACACCCGTTATAGGATCGCGGTATCCAGACAGCGAGCTGCCGGGATGTGTATGGTATCCTGCAGGCACAGGCATGGTGTTTCCCCAACAACCATTTGGAGCCACCCCCACTTCAAGCCACTTACCTTGCAAAAAAGTGTTATCGCCCACCAACTGGCCGAATGCGACAATATTAGAACACAATAAACTTACGGTTAATAACAGAGAAAAGTATCTATTCTTCATACAAGGGTTTTGCTGGATCTGTTCCGTGTAATTGAATTATCCGGAGATTAATAATAACAGTATGTTTTACAACCTAATCGTTCATCACCTTTTTTCGCATACCTCCACGGCAAAATAGACAGCAAAAAGCCCGACTTAGATGGGTATTTTATTAAAAAATGATAAAAAAAATACCCCGGTTGTCCGGGGTATTCACTTTTATATTTATCAAAATACCTAACTACCTGAGTAGCGTAATGTTACCTTTTTTCACAAACTGGGTGCCATTGCTGGTCTGCCCTACCATCTGGTATATATACACTCCCTGAGGCTGCGGCGTTCCTTTGTACGAGCCATCCCATCCTTCTTCTATATCGGTAGTTTCAAACACCTTAACACCCCAACGATCAAATATGGCGAAGCTGGTCAGTACGGCAATGCCTCTTTTCACTATTTTAAACCTGCCATTCGGTCCGCTGCCGGGCACAAATGCGTTCGGCACGCTAATCAGCGATTCTTCGCTTACATATACGTCTATCGAATCGTTAGCTACGCAACCCCAGCTTGTAATACCGTTTACAAAATAGCGTGTGCTGATTTCGGGCGACGCCACCGGATTTGAACTGTATATATCGCTCAGACCCGGAGGAGGGAACCAATAAAAGCGGGTACAGTTGGTTTGCGGGTTAAGCTCATATTTTTCACCGGGGAACAACCTTACCGAATCGGCAAGCGTCAGCACCGCAGCAGGGTAAACAGTGATGCCTACCATTGCTGTATCCGAACAACCGAATTGGTTGCTGGCAACAACTGTGTACTTAATGTTCGTTTCCGGATGCGTGGTTACTACAGATCTTGTGCTGTCGCTCAGGTACAAACCAGGGAACCATTTGAAATAGGCTATCGGGTCGGTATCTACAGCGGTTAGTACAGCGGTATCGTGCGGACAAACAGCGGTATCACGGTTCACGGTTACCATAGGTTTCGGATATACCGTAATCTGTATAGAGTCTACAGCACTCGTACAGCCTTCTACCGTTTGCGTAACATAGTAGAACCTACGACCAACTACGGATGTAGACGGCACAGGCGGCGTTGTAAACCCAACAGAACCGGGCGTTGTGTACCACAGCAGGTTAGAACCCGTAGCCATCAGCGGCGGCGCATCATAATACTGACAATAGCTCAGCCAGTTTACCCAGGGCGTTGGCGGTGTCTGGCGCACCACAACCGTATCGGGCACGGTTATAGAAGTGCAACCGCCCAAATGCGCTTTTACAAAATAAACGCCTTTGTGCTCCATCATCACCGGCGTACGGAAAGGATTCTGAGCGCTCGATCTGAATGTATAAGGGCCAACCCACTCAAAGGTAGCGCCCGGTACGCTGGTAGCCTGCAAAAACAGCGTATCAAACATTCCCGTACATACCGGACTGTTGCTGGTGGCTGTTATTGGCGGCGTCGGCGTAATGGTTACGGTAATAACGGTATAGTTAAAACATGCTCCGCCCAAACCTACCGTTACCGTATAGTTTCCGGTAGCCGCAGGGGTTACCGGTATTATCATAGGATTCTGCTGCGTTGAAGAAAACACATTCGGACCGGTCCACTGATAGGTAACGCCTGCGGTGCCGTCGTTGGCGGTAAGGCGCAATGTATCGCCTTCGCAAATGCTGGGCGGGCCGGGCGAGTTACTGCTGGCAGTAGGTACCTCGGGGGTAGAATCTACACGCACAAATAGGCGCGCTGTATCAGATACGCAACCCGCCGGTATACCGGGATAAATGATTGTAGCTGTTACCGAATAAACGCCTGTTGCCAATGTGGTAGCAGGGTTAATGGTAGGATTTTGCAGCACAGATGTGAAGCCGTTAGGCCCTACCCAACTATAGATAGACCCGGGCGCCGATACTGCGGTAAGATCAAGCGACTGACCCGAACAGATAGGCGCATTGCTGCCCAATGTTGGCGGTACAGGCGTAGAGTCAATTACTACGGTTGTTGTATTCGAATTCTTACATGGACCCAATACTACGGTAACCGTATATACGCCCGATGCAGCAGTTGGCACATCCGGATAAATATTCGGATTTTGTAATGACGATGTAAAGCCGCCCGGACCAGTCCAGTTATAGCCTACGCCTGCGGTAGCATCGTTTGCATTTAGTTTCAGCGTGTCGCGGTGCGAGCATATAGGCGCATTGCTGCCTACCGTAGGTACGGCAGGAGTAGAGTCTATTACTACATTCACATATCCGCTGTCCATACACCCTCGCCATGTAGCCACTACCTTATACAATCCACCGTCGGGCACATGAACCGCCGTTCGCGACGGACTGACCAGTGTCGAGGTAAAACCTGTCGGACCTGTCCATCTGAACGTCTCGCCCACCGAATCGGGCGCAACATTTAGCGTAAGCGTATTACCCGAGCATATAGGCGCATTGCTGGTAGCTATTACCACGGGCAGGGGTTTCAGTATTACGCGCGTACTCACAGTATCTCTGTCTGTGCCTACTATTTTCACTACATAATACATTCCCGTATCCAGAATAGTCAATCCGGTTCTGAACGTGCTCTGCGTTGTAGCAGTAAAGCCAGTTGGGCCATACCACAGATAAGTGGCTCCGGTAGAGTCGCCATGCGCCACCAGTTTCAGCGTATCGTTCATGCATATCGGGCCATTATTAGTAGCGTTGAAGCAGGGTATCACAGTAAGATAAAACACCCTGTGCGCTCCCGAGAACATGCGCGTTGCGCTGTCTGTACCGGTAATAGTAAATGTAGTTGGGCCTGAAAGTGCGCTGATATTGATGGTATTATTAGTACCAGTGGTAGACGACAATCCTGTTGACGGCTCCCATGTCCACTCGCTCCAGCTCCAGCATTTATCGCCGGCAAAACGTATATCTACAGGTAACACAGATACGCCGGGAAACAAACAGGAACTGAATGTATCGTAGGTAGGCGCCGGCGCCGGGCCTGATGGCGGCTTAGGTACTCCGTTTACAATTAGCAACGGTTCCGGAAATGCGCTATCTATAGCTACCGTGTCAGAAAATATCCAAGCAAATGAAATTATGGCGCTATCTCCGGCGCGAATGGTACCGATGTTGTATATCAATCCATAGGCTATATCCTGACTCAATGTAGTGTTGTACAAGCCATACCATGTGGTGCCCATTCCTGTGGGCGTGCCTGCCCATACTAAATCCAGACTATTGCCCGGAACCCTCGACGGAGGCCAAGACTGATATATCAGCGCTTTTGCGCGTATGTCTTTTGTGCACAAGCCAGAAAACGCATCCTGACGAAGCGTCGGAGGTCTTGCATTTACCTCTACCCTGTGGTCTGCATCATTCTGGAAAGAAATATGGTTATTAGTTGGAAAACTGCCTCCGGGCAACAATACGTCATTATCCGGGTCGGCGGTGGCAAAATAGTATACCCCGGGCATGTCTGCAGCGCTGGTATTTTTAAATAAGGTAGTTACCACCAGCCAAGAGGCCAGGGTATCGAGCCTGTGGGTAGTTTTTATGGTCAGTGCGCTACCTACACCGGCTGTGCCCGACCATACACCGCTAATAATTCCGCCAGTATTGCTATATCCGGTAACAGAACCCGCCAAAGTAGCGCCGGGAAAATTAAAAATTCCACCATCTGTAAAATATGCATTGCTTTGCGCGCCTGCCACCTGCATAGACCAGCCATCGAATGGCGTACCCGGCATAAAATAAGAACCATAATAAGGGTCGGTTCCTACTGTCCAGCCATCGTGCCCGGCATCGTACGAAAAATCGAGGGCGCCGCCGCGCACATGGTAACCCGGAGGCGTACCGCCCGAACTACCCCATGAGCCATTAGCCGAAACGCCGACTTCAAGCCATTTACCCTGTAAGAATACATTCCCCCCAAGCATTTGCCCCATTACCTTGTCGGCGCCCACGCCAAACGAAACCAAACAAGCTAACAGTAAATATATTTTTTTCATACTCATTTTCTATTAAACAGCAACACTTAAAATGTCGGAAAATAAAAAATAGGCAAACCAGCGCGTAATTTTTCGATTTTCGCCGGTTTACAAACATCTATTTTAACAAACATACAAAATAGCCTTCATTTTGCAAAGAGATTTCTAAAT
>CAZLPE010000044.1:6779-9191 GCA_964561325.1 uncultured Flavipsychrobacter sp. | reverse complement strand
AAAAATAAAGCGCAATCCTTTTCACAAGAATTGCGCTTCTAATATTATAATCGATATAAAAACCTACCTCAGCAGCGTTATGTTACCTTGTTTCTTTATAGCGGTACCAATGCTTGTCGCTCCTTCTATCTGGTATATATACACGCCTTGCGGTTGCGGCACGCCTTTATAGCTACCATCCCAACCATCTTCTATATTAGTGGTTTCATAAACCTTTACACCCCACCTGTCATAGATCGCAAAACTCTTCAGCGATGCAATTCCTCTTCTTGCCAATCTGAATTTACCATTTGGTCCGCTGCCCGGCACAAAAGCGTTTGGCGCCCATACCAGCGACTCAACGCTTACGTTTACATCTATCGAATCCATCGCTTTGCATCCCCACGGCGTGGTGGCAGTTACAAAATACCGCGTGCTCATTTCAGGCGATGCTATCGGGTTAGAGCTGTATCTGTCGTTCAGACCCGATGGTGGGAACCACTCGAAGGTAGAGCAATTGGTCTGTGTGTTCAGCTCGTACGTTTCTCCGGGATACAATGTTACCGAATCGGCAACCGCAACCACTGCCGCCGGATGCACTGATACGCCCACAAACGCAGTGTCGCTACAGCCAAACTGATTGCTTGTTACTACCGTATACTTAATGTTGGTAATAGGGTGTGTAACAACGGTGGCCTTTACGCTATCGCCAAGGTACAAGCCCGGCGTCCATTTGTAATAAGCTATAGGGTCGGTGTTCACCACAGTTAGTATTGCGCTGTCGTGCGGACATACCGAAGTATCTGGCGTTATAGCTTTGATCTCCGGCTTAGGATACACTGTAATTTGTATAGAATCTACCGGACTTGTACATCCCTGTACGGTTTGCGTTACATAATAAAACCTTCTGCCCACTGTTGTAGTAGATGGAACAGGAGGGGTAATGCTTCCGGGCCCACCTATGGCGGCATACCAACGTATATTTTGCCCCGATGCCATAAGCGGCGGCGCATCATAATATTGGCAATACGTCAACCAGTTGATCCAGGGCGTTGGCGGAGTTTCGCGCACCACCACGGTATCGGGTATAGTAGTTGAGTTGCACTGCCCCAAATGAGCGGTAACATGATAAACGCCCGCATACTCCATAATGACCGGCGTACGGAACGGATTTTGTGCGCCCGACCTGAATGTATATGGTCCGGTCCATGTATAGGTGGTTCCAGGCGGTGCGCCGTTGGCTTGCAAAAACAGCGTATCCAGCATACCCGTACATACCGGACTGTTGCTCGTAGCCGTTATCACCGGCGTAGGCGTAATAGTAGCCGTTACAATTGCAAACGATGAACATGCGCCATAGGTAACCGTAACGGTATAGTTGCCGGTGGCCGATGTGGTTACCGGATATATTGTGGGGTTTTGCACCGTAGTGGTAAACATTGTTGGCCCCGACCATAGGTAGCTTACCCCGGCTGTGCCAGACAATGCAAAAAACTTCAGGGTATCGCCCTCGCACAGGCTTGGGGCGCCGGGCGAATTAGTGCTTGCTACCGGAGTCTCGGGCGTAGAGTCTACCCGCACCAGCAGCATTGCAGTATCTGATACGCAGCCGCCGGGAATGCCGGGATAAAATAATGTGGCCGAAACCGAATATACACCCGAAGCTAAGGTTGAGGCGGGATTGATTGTCGGATTTTGCAATGCCGAGGTAAACGAATTGGGCCCGATCCAACTGTAGGTAGACCCGATTGACGATGACGCAGTAAGGTTGAGCGAATTACCGGAGCACAATGGCGCATTGCTGCCCAAAACCGGCGCCGTAGGCGTAGCATTTACTACTACTACAGTAGTGTTGCGGTTGCTGCACGGCCCCAGTATGGCTGTTACGGTATATACGCCGCTTACCGTGGTGGGCGCGCCGGGCAATACCGGATTCTGATCTGTGCTGGTATATCCCCCCGGGCCATCCCAACGGTAGGTTACACCCGCTGTCGCATCCGACGAAGTAAGCAATACGTCGCCCCGGTCTGAGCATAATGGCGAATTACTACCTATCGTAGGCCGAACCGGCGTAGAATCTACGGTAATGTCTAAAAAGCCGCTGTCTATACACCCTCTGAGATTTGCTACCACTTTGTACGAACCAGAATACCGCACTTGCGCCAATGGCCGAGTTGGGTTAGGTATTGTAGACGTAAAGCCAGCCGGACCGGTCCACAAATAGGTCTCGCCTACCGAATCGGGTGTTATGCGCATGGTTAGCGTATTACCGCTGCATATGGGGGCATTGGTGGTAAGGGTTATTACCGGTAATGGTTTCAAGTCGACATGTGTGCGGGCTGTGTCCCTTGTCGTGCCTCTTATTTTCACCACATAGTAGTAGCCGGTATCTGCCATGGTCATACCGGTTCTGGTAGCATTTTGAGTAGTAGC
>CAZLPE010000044.1:2801-6679 GCA_964561325.1 uncultured Flavipsychrobacter sp. | reverse complement strand
ATACAATCATATTATCTCAGCAATGTTACATTACCCTGATGGTGTTCTTTCTGACCATCTTTAAATGTTGCATCTATCACATAGATAAATACGCCTTCCGGTTGTTGCACACCATTGAATTTGCCATCCCATCCGCGTCCTTCCAGAGCGCTGGTTTCAAATATCACCTGACCCCACCTGTTAAATATCTGCATATTAAACGAGGTCAATCCGTTGGTAAGCAAATAACGCGGGTTGAAGTAGTCGTTTATGCCGTCGTCGTTGGGGCTAAACACATTGGGCACATTCAGGTAGCAATCTTCTACTACTTTCAGTGTGGTTTGCGTATAGCATCCGTCTATTCTTACAGTTACGCTATACTCGCCCGGAGTAGTTACGCTTATGCTTGGCGTTTTTGCGCCGGTGCTCCATTCCCATCTTGCTTTCGGATTGTTAGCGTTTATCTTGTCTTTCAGCACTATCGGCACACCGCCCTTACAGATGCCGGTATCGTTACCTATATTAATGCTCGGCTGTGGCATTACATTAATCACTCTGCTAATGTTTGTATCAGGGCATACCCTGTAGTCGGCCTTCACATTTACAGTGTAGGTTCCGGGCACATCATATGCATATTTTATCGGGTTGATGTTCTTAATGATGGTACCGTTACCAAAATCCCAGGTTACGCCTGTGTTACCAATAGAAGCAAACAGCCCGTTGAACGTAACGTAAGTGCCGCGGCACAATACGGTATCGGTCATCAGCATCTTTATAGGGCTTACCGTATCTACAGTGATCACTCTATAAGCTGTATCGCTACATGGCACATAGTCGGTAATGATCTGGAACGCCTTATAGATACCTGTGTGCGGATAAGTATGCACTGGGTTAACAGCGCTGGTATACTGGTCGTCGCCAAAATGCCATACAATCTTTGGTCCACCGGTGCCTACAGACGAATCTGTAAATGCTACCGTACTGCCCTGACATATCAGGTTGGTGTCTACAGAGAAAGCAGCGCGCAGCGGATGCACATGGCTAACCAGCTTAGTAACGCTATCTATACATGATCCCGAACTTGAATACAACTTAACGCTGTCGTCGTTCTGCAAAAGGTATATGTGTTTAGGGTTAACTTCTATTGATGAGTACCCGTCGCCAAACAACCAGGTGTACGCGCTTGCCGCTACAGAATTGTTTGTGAAGTATACAGTGTCGGCTTTACAACCTAAGTGTATATCAAACGAGAAGTCGGCAACCACATTAGAGTCTACTACTACCATCAGTACCGATGTATCAGAAGTACATCCGTTCAGGGTAGCCGCCACAGAATAAGAACCTGTAGCAGCAATAGTAGCCGGGAATATGATAGGATTCTGCACGCCCGACACAAACGAATTTGGCCCTATCCAGCTGTAAGTAGATCCTGCAAGACTTGTCGCCGTCAGGTTAAGCGCATTGCCGGAGCAAATCGGCGCATTGCTACCCAATACCGGCAAGGCAGGCGTAGGTTTAACAAGCACATTTATTGTATTTGAATTGCTGCAAGGACCCAGTGTAGCCGTTACTGTATACACGCCGCTTGCGGTTACCGGTACATCCGGATAAATTATCGGATTTTGCAGCAACGAAGTAAACGACGCAGGACCAGCCCAACTGAAGCGCACGCCAGCCGTTGCATCTGCCGATGTAAGCCTGAGCGTGTCGCGCTCAGAACATATTGGCGCATTGGTACCTATCGTTGGCTGTTCTGGGGTAGAGTCTATACGCACAAATATCGTAGAGCTATCCATACAGCCATTTAGTCGCGTCACCACCTTGTAGTTTCCAGAGTTGGTTACGTGTGCGGGGCTTATAGATGGATTTTGTAGTGTAGATAAGAAACTCAACGGCCCTGTCCAGCTAAATGCTACTCCGGGCGTAAACAGCGTTGCCGACAGCAGCAATGTGTTTCCGGAGCATATAGGCGCATTACTGCTCGCAGTCACCACGGGCAGCGGTTTCAGTATCACTCGCGTACTTACGGTATCTACATCGGTACCCACCGTTTTTATTACATAATAAATGCCGGTGTCTGCCATTGTCAGTGGCGGCGTTCTGAAGGTTATCTGGTCGGTGCTTGTAAAGCCCGATGGGCCATACCATAAATAAGTAGCGCCTGTTGAGTCGCCATGCGCCACAAGTTTCAGCGTGTCGTTCAAACAAATAGGTCCGTTATTTGTGGCATGGAAGCAGGGCAATACAGTAAGATAAAATATCCTGTGCGCGCCCGAAAACATACCGGTTGCGCTATCCGTACCCGTAATTGTATAAGTTGTAGGGCCAGACAGTCCAGCTATGTTTATTGTGTTAGATGTTCCTGTAGTAGATGATAACGCTACCGATGGTTCCCATGTCCATTTACTCCAGCTCCAGCATTTATCGCTGCCAAACTTAATATCCACCGGCAACGTTCCTACGCCGGGAAACTCGCACGAATTAAATGTGTCGTAAGTAGGCGCAGGAGCTGGCCCTGAAGGCGGCTTAGGTACGCCGTTCACTATAAGCAATGGTTCAGGAAAAGCGCTGTCTATAGCCGATGTATCGCTGAATATCCAAGCAAATGATATAATAGCGCTATCGCCTGCGCGGATAGTACCAATATTGTAAATCAAACCAAACGCTATATCCTGACTAAAAGTGGTGTGGTACAAATCATAATAGGTTCCGCCCATACCGGTAGCTGTTTCAGAATATACTAAATCCAAACTATTGCCAGACACCCTTGGCGGAGGCCAAGACTGATAAATCATTGCTTTTGCGCGAATATCTTTTGTACACAAACCCGAGAAGGCATCCGGACGCAAACTCGGAGGACGTGCATTTACTTCCGATCTGTGGTCTACATCGTTCTGATAAGAGATGTGGTTGTTAGTAGGGAAGCTACCGCCGGAGAGCAATACGTCGTTATCGGGGTCGCCGGATGCAAAATAGTATACGCCCGGCATGTCGGCCGAGCTGGTATTCTTGAATACTGCAGTTACCACCAGCCAAGACGCCATGGTGTCGAGCCTGTTAGTAGTTTTTATTTGCAATGCGCCACCCGGCCCCGCCGTTCCCGACCATATACCGCTTATTATACCGCCTGTATTAGAGTAGCCGCTCACTGCGCCAGTCAACGTGGCGCCGGGAAAGTTATAAAATCCACCATCAGTATAGTAGGCGTTACTTTGTGCGCCGTTCACCTGCATAGACCATCCGTCAAATGGCGTACCAGGCATAAAGTAAGAACCATACCATGGGTCTGTGCCTACTGTCCAGCCATCGTGCCCGGCATCGTAAGAAAAATCTATCCCCGTGCTGCGCGTGTGATATCCGGGAGGCGCCGAACCTGCAGGACTACCCCAGGAACCATTTCCCGTAACGCCTGCCTCGAGCCACTGCCCCTGCATAAATACATTAGCCCCAACAATCTGACTAAAAGCTATATTACCGCTTACGCTAATTAAACCCAAGCAAGCCAAAAATAAATATATTTTCTTCATACGCATTGTTTATTAAAAACCAACACTTAAAATAGGCTTAAAAAATCATTATCAAATCGGAACAATCAAAAAAATGCATGGCAACAACACAAAACATCTTATTTAACAAACATACGAAATTCTTACCATTTTCTTGCACAAGCACTAAAAGTATTAGACAGGGAAAAATACTACTTTGGATGGGTATTCAAAAACATTTTTGTTAAGGTATTCATTTACCATAAAAATAAAAACGGGGATGGATCAACCATCTCCCGTTTCCCACATAGGGTTTATGCAGCGCCACACACTTTACAATAGCCCACCACATTAGGCCGTTGTCCCTAACAAGCTATGACTGCATAATCCCTTTCCAACACACATTCTTAAAAT
>CAZLPE010000044.1:1209-2701 GCA_964561325.1 uncultured Flavipsychrobacter sp. | reverse complement strand
GCAAAATTGCAAAATGCCGCTGTGGTACTGCCATACATGATCCTAAACGTAACTTCGCCAATGTTGGCATGCTGGGCTTTTAGCCCTCTGCACTTCTGCCTTACATCTGCCGATATCAGATCGTTGTACGATCGCTGATTGAGTCTGTGTATTGCATCTATTGTACTATCGGGCATCTCAAATGCATGAAAGAGCATAATATTCAACGTATCATTACATGCATACGCCACATTACTAACCAGCTCCAGACTGCTTAGCGTAAAATCGGTTGGAATCAACACATTCTTCATTGCTCTGATTGTTGGTGTACAATTTGTTAACACCACAAAATTGAGCTCCCGGTATTAAGGATACCTAAGAAGTAAATTAGAAATACTTAAGACTTAGATTAAAACGGCATGAGAATATTACTCTGGCTCCGCAATAGGCAGCACCAGTGTTACGGTAGTGCCCACGCCGGTAGATGAATGTACAAAAATACTCCCCTTGTGTATCCTGAATATATTGCGCGTCAGCGGCAACCCAATACCGTATCCCTGATACTTGCCGGTATTTGACGCCCGGAAAAATGGATCGTAAATGTGCTTTATTTCCGATTCGGGTATGCCAATACCCTTGTCTATGATCACTACTTGCAGGGTTTGCTCCACTTGCAGCAGTTTCACGGCCACTTTATTGTTATTCGAATACTTGCACGCATTCTCCATAACATTCGTCAACCCCAGTTTCAAGAGCTGCACATTACCATTCACAATATTATTGTTCTCGTTTGCCGACAAATGTTCGAAGTCAATAAAAATCTTGTTTTCCGGTATTATTTTATTGAGCGTGTTTTTCACATCCATTATCAGCTCATCCATCCTCACCCGCTTAAAGTTCTGTTTCTTCCCGTCAAACCCCGTTTGTGCAAGATTCAGTAAGCTGTCCGTTAGCCGTTGCAGCTTCTCCGACTGATTCACAATAATACTCAGCGATTGTATGTACTCTTCATGTGTCCGTTGTCGCGACAATGCCAGCTCGGCCTCGCCATATATAGTGGTTAGCGGAGTGCGCAACTCGTGCGATGCGTTGCTCACAAAATTATTCTGTGTTTCAAAGGCGGTTTCCAGTCGACTTAGCATTTCGTTAAACGTACCGGTCAGTTCAGCTATTTCATCCTCGCCGCTCGGATTGTCCAGCCTAAGGTGTAAATTTTCTACGCTTATTGTTTTCACTCTATCTATCAGGTCTCTAACTGGCTTAAATGCATGACGTGAAAAAAACAACCCCGCAGTATAAGCTATTACCACCCCTATCATGCAGCAAACCGCAAGTATCAGCTTCAATTTTCGGGCATAGCGTATACTGTCGTCGCTTTGTGCGCATACTATAGAAACATAAGGTTTAGATCCGACTCCGTATAGCAAACCCGTGTAAAAAAAATTGCCAATACGGTGTGTAGCCAGCTTGCTTGTTTTGAGCTTTGCATAAAACTCGGTAGGCAATACCGCCA
>CAZLPE010000044.1:0-1109 GCA_964561325.1 uncultured Flavipsychrobacter sp. | reverse complement strand
GTAATACCGGTAAAAATGAGCGCTGTTTTATGCTGTATGGTCATTCTTTAGGCGCTTTTCATAATATACCCCATACCTATTACGGTATGTATCAATTTGCTATCAAAGTCTTTATCTATTTTCTTTCTTAGATAGTTCACGTACACATCCACCACATTTGTAGCCATATTAAAATCTACGCCCCACACATGCTCCAGCAAATCCATTCTCGAAATTACTTTACGTTGGTTCTTCATAAAGTACTCCAGCATTCTATATTCTGTCGATGTTAGCGAAACTTCTGTATTGTTGCGTCTCACCACTCTTGCATCAAGGTCTATTTCCAGATCTGCTATGCGCAGCTTGTTCTCATCGGCTACTATTCCTTTTCTTCGCCGGGCAATCGCCCTGATACGCGCCAGCAACTCTGCAAACTTAAAAGGCTTTACAAGATAATCATCGGCTCCGGTATCCAGTCCCGTAATAATATTATCAGTTGTTCCCAATGCCGACAGCATCAGTATCGGATGGCTATCTTTTACTTTCCTGATCATTCTACACAATTCCAGTCCGTTTATACCCGGCAACATGATATCTATAATATACAGATCGTAACTGTGCGTAGAAGCCATCTGGAAGCCAATATTGCCATCAGGCGCTATGCTAACTTCATGCCCCGCCTCTGTAAGACCTTTCTTGATCATATTTGCAATGCTTGGTTCGTCTTCAACCAACAGTATGTTCATTTGCATCATAGGTCTGCGTATATTTTAAAATTTCCATCCATTACAAAACCACGGAGGTAAACGAAGTTATAATAAATCATTCTCCCGCAAGGCGCCACCTAAACACTTTTTATCGTTCTCTGACAATACTGATTTTCAGGCTTTTACGCCAAGCCTCATTATGCTCTTTAGTCCATCTGAAAACCAGCGCAAGAAAAACCAATCCAATTCGCAACAATACTTTGTTCTAAAAACTACAATCCCCCGCATAAAAGGCGAGGGATTGCAGCTTATTAAATCTATTCACATCAGGTTACCTTATCAGCGTCACCTGACCTTTGTACGTTATATTCTGGCCGTCGCCACCCGGACGAGCTACTACTATTGTGTAGAAGTATGTGCCCA
>CAZLPE010000043.1:22468-28579 GCA_964561325.1 uncultured Flavipsychrobacter sp. | reverse complement strand
AACAGCATCGCCGCTCCGGAATACCGGGGCGGCGATGCTGTTTTATAGTGTTTATTTTATTTTTTCTAACCCTTCTTTCACATTTATTCAATAGTCACATTCCCTACATTAACCTATATTTGTCTGGTGAGTTTTTTATATCCGCTATTTTTAGTTGCCGGGCTGTCGTTGGCTATACCTATACTGATACACTTGTTTAATTTACGCAAGTATAAAACAGTATTATTCCCTCATACCCGCTTCCTGAAAAATATACAGCTTAATAGCCAAAAGCAAAGTCAAGTTCGCTACAAATGGCTCTTGATTTCGCGGCTGTTCTTCTTGGCGGCCTTGGTATTTGCTTTCGCTCAACCATTTATGGGCAACGACAAAGCGACCACAGGCGCTAATAAATTGCAGATCATTTACCTCGACAATTCGTTTAGCATGTCGGTAAAGAAAGGTGCAAGAAGCGTTTTTGATATAGCGAAAGATGCAGCGCGTAAGCAGGTGCAGCATGCAAAGCCAGGGTCTAAATTTATACTACTGACCAACGATAAACCAGTAAGCTACAGGCCAGAACAGGCTGATAAAGTATTCTCGGAAATTAACGCAACAGAACCTTCATCGGCATCTAAGTCGGTCAATCAGGTTTTAGCTGCAGCGCAAAGTATATTGCAGAACGATGGCAGGGCTTCAGCAGATTTGTATTATTATTCTGATTTTCAACAATCATCATTTAGCGGAACTCCAGATAAAACTCTGCTGAAGGGCATAACATTTTACGGATTGCCTGTGCAGTCGGATGAGGCGGCAGATGTGTATGTTGACAGCGCATACCTGACTTCCCCGGTATTGCAAGCAGGGAAAACCAATAAGCTGGTGGTGCAAACCAGAGTTTCGGGGAAAGCGCCTAAGGAAAATCCGGTTTTGAATTTGGCGATAAATGGTCAGGTGAAAAGCGCGGTGTCGCTGAACTTTGCTGATGCGGCCACGCGTACAGATACGCTTGGTTTTGAAGTAAATGCGGCTAACTGGCAGAAAATTGAGCTAACTGTAAACGATGCCGGAATGAGATTTGACGATACGTTCCGGTTGACGGCGAGGTGTGCGCCAAACTTATCTGTACTTGTGCTGAACGAAGGCCAGCCAAACCCATACATTATGGCAGCTTTCAGAGCGTACAACGGTTTTAGACTGAATCAAGCAGACATCAAAGCCATACCTGGCAATCTGAAGGACTACAACCTTATAATATTTAATGGCGTAACACACATAGATGAACCAACTGGTAAGGTTATAAACGAAGTATTGCTCAATGGTCAGAGCGTTTGCTTGTTTCCGGGTAAGGTTGCAACAATGCAACAGCTAAATGAAGGATTGAAGCAGATAGGAGATATTAGTATTGCAGGAATAGACACCGCTGTACAGTCGGCGAGTTCGCTACAGCAGGGCAGCGCTTTGGTGCGTGATTTGTTCGACAGAATTCCCGATAATGTTCAGCTGCCCGTAGCCAATTGGCACTATATCATTAACTCAGGACTTAGCGCTAATCAACAATCTGTATTTAGCTTTCGCAACGGAGATCCATTGCTGGCAAGGTATACACCTACGCGCGGGCAATTGTATTTGTGCGCTACATCGGCCGATCTGCAATCGGGCAATTTTCCGGCAAGCTATTTCTTCACACCGTTTTTGTATCAGATGGCAATACAGAGCGGAGGAAGCAGTATATATGCAATTACTGCCGGCACACATTTGCCAGTATATATACCGCTTACAAATGTTGCTGAACGCGCTACACTGCACGCTTTTGCAACGAATGTAGATGTGATACCGCCGCAAAGGCCAAACGGAGCAGGATTGGATGTGTTTCTGGATCAGGCCATTCAGCAGCCCGGTTTTTACGGTTTAGGAGCTGTGGGAACCGATACAACGCAAGTAGCCCTGAATCAAGATAAACAAGAATCCCGATTGGATTTTAAAGACATAGCTGCGCTACGCAACGAGTGGAAAGGCGACAATATTAAGTGGCTTAATATCACCGAGGCTGGCAGCATAACAACGAATGGCGTGGATAACTTGCCAATCTGGAAAATCTGTATTTTTATTGCTGCTATAGCGCTTGCAATAGAAACTTTTCTGCTTGCAAAGACGCCGAAACTTACCACAAGTTAGTTTGCGACGAAAACACAGAATCGGTAGATAATACGGACATAAGGCATCAGAAAGTTTGATTAATTTTACGGCGTTTATACTAATTCTATAATGGTGGCAGGATATGCTCTTTTTAAAGCTGCGCCAAACAGAATAGAATACATTTAGTTTTTTTGTTAAAATTGTATCATGCAAGCGCTTATTCGTAATGCGAGGATTGTAGATCCTCAATCGGAGTATCATAATAAACAAGTTGATTTGCTGATTGACGGCGGTGTAATAACATCTATTGGCGCTGACCTGACAGCTACCGATGCAATGATTGTAGAAAGCGCTGATTTGTGCGTGAGCAGAGGTTGGGTAGATGTGTTTGCCGATTACAGAGAGCCGGGTTTTGAACAAAAAGAGACTATTGAAAGCGGACTGGCTTGCGCAGCAGCCGGTGGGTATACAGATGTATTAGTGTGTCCTAACACCATGCCTGTAGTATCTGGGAAGGCTGTGGTACAGTATCTTTTGCAACGGTCGAAGGGGAATATTACCAACCTATACCCTATAGGAGCAGCTACACAAAATGCGGAGGGTAAAGAACTTGCCGAAATGCTGGATATGCGTAGCAATGGCGCAATAGCTTTTGGCGATGGCTGGAAGCCAATTCAAAATGCCAGCCTGATGATGAAAGCGCTGGAATATGTAAAAGCTTTTGATGGCGTAGTGATGCAGATGCCGGTGGATACGGCGTTGTCGAGCGGCGGACTGATGCACGAAGGCATTATGAGTATGCGTCTGGGCATGAGCGGGATACCTGTAATTGCGGAGTCGCTAATGGCTTACCGTGATATAGAACTGCTGCGATATACAAAATCAAGGTTGCACATAACCGGGGTGTCTACGGCAGAAACGGTGGAGTTGATACGTAAGGCAAAAGCAGATGGGCTCGATGTCACCTGTTCGGTTACGCCCTACCATCTGGCGCTTACAGATGCAGCGCTGGCAGGGTATGACAGCCTGTTTAAAGTGTCGCCGCCGCTACGCGATGCTGCGCACAGGGACGCCATTGTTGCTGGGCTGGCCGATGGTACGATAGATTGCATAGCAACGCACCACAGACCGCAGGAGTGGGATGCTAAGACCAAGGAGTTTGACTATGCGGCAGACGGCATGGCATTGCAGGAAATTGCTTTTAGCGTAGTGTGGAATGCTGTAAAGGATAAGGTATCCATTGAACGACTGGTGGATGCTATGGCGATTAGGCCGAGGGCGATATTTGGGTTAAATAGCACCCCAATAGCAATAGGTTGCGGCGCTTCGCTAACTTTGTTTTCTACTACATCTAACACAACGCTTTTTGAACAAAATGTACAATCGCTCAGTCGTAACAATCCCTTTATAGGCAAGAGCCTTGCGGGCGCTGTGGTGGGTGTGGTGAATAATAAACAGATAAAACTAAATAAATAGCAATATGGAACTGAAAAACACACATATCCCTTACGGATTTGTAATAGGTCTTTCAATGGTAGTTATTGGCCTTATAGAATATGTTACCGGCATGGCGTTCAAGTCTGGGTTTCAATATATTGCCTACATACCTTTTTTGGCTGGTATTATTTTGAATGCCCGGGCGTATGCAAAAGCCAACGATGGCTTTGTGACGTTCGGTAATGTTTTTGGCAGCGGGTTTAAAGCCACTATGATTGTTACTATAGTAATGGTGGCATGGGCGCTTACTACACTTTTGATATTTCCGGAAATGAAGACAAAAGCACTGGAGATGTCGAGGGAGCAAATGGCTAAGAATCCGAAAATGACCGATGAGCAACTGGATGCTGCTTTAAAGATTACGATGAAATTCTGGAACACAATAGTAGTAGCATCTTCTATATTGGGTACCATGTTCTTTGGCGCTATATTCTCGCTGATAGGCGCCGGCACTGTGCCTAAAAAAGGACCAAAGCCAATAGGCGATGTGTTTTAATATGGAGCTATAAAGTGTATTATAATAGAAAAATCCGGCTTAGCCGGATTTTTCTATTATAAGGAGTACCGTGTATGGGTATCCGCATAAGTAGTACTAAACTGTTGGTTCCTTTTGGTTAGTTTTTGTAGATTTTAAGGTTTGTGAATCGTTTTTTGCTGACTGTAGAGCCATTAAAATTTGTAGCTTCGCAGCCATGAACTATCTGGGTCACGCGCTGCTTTCGTTTGGACATAAGGACATCCTTATGGGCAATATGATAGGCGATCATGTGAAAGGTAAGATAGCTTTAGCGCAATATCCACCGGATATAGCCCGAGGGGTGGAGTTGCACAGACTGATAGACCAGAAGACGGACATACACCCGGCTACCGGCCGCGCAAAGCTGCTGTTCCGGGCAGATTACGGCCTTTATTCCGGCGCCATTATGGATACTCTATACGACCATTTTCTGGCCAACGACCCTAAGTATTTTGCCGATGCGAATGCATTAATGGGTTTTGCTACTGACACCTACAGGCAAATAGAAGAAAACAGCGCTTATTTTCCACCCAAATTTGCAGCCTACTTCCCTTATATGAAGGAACAAAACTGGCTGTATGGATACAGAAGTTTAAAAGGCATGGAACGATCGCTGAATGGTCTGGCACGAAGAGCGCAACACATGCCGCCAATAGCAAAAGCCTACGAAATATTCGTAGCCAATTACTACCATATCAACCAATGCTATTATGAATTGATAGACGATATGGTTAAGTTTGTAAAAACCGAGTTGAATAATTAATAGCCCTCCCAGAAGTCAGACAGATATATTTGCCAATCTTGCAAAAAGAAATTATGCGTTTTACTACCTCTTACGTTTTATCTACTTTTTTATTGTTTTTATTTATTGCGTGCCGTTCAGATTCGCAGCCTGCTGCGGCACATACCAGAAATAGCAAGTTTCACGACGACTCGATGAGGATAACGCCGATACCACTCATTTACGATACGCTGTCGCCTAAAGTTCAGGATATCATCGGTCAGTTGGACAAATACTATAACGCACAATACAGAGCTGGATTTAACGGCAGTGTGCTGGTGGGCGTGGGCGGCAAAATAATTTACGAACGCTGCTTTGGCCTGGCCAACAGAGAAAAGAAGATTCCGCTTAGCGCCAACAGCTCTTGCCAGCTTGCATCTATATCGAAAACATTTACCGGAACGGCCATTTTATACCTGCATCAGCATAAGTACCTGAATATTGACGAGCCTGTACAGAAATATATAAAGGAGTTTCCGTATCCGAATATCACATTGAAAATGCTGCTCAATCACCGTTCCGGCTTGCCCGACTATACAAAGTGGGTGCCGGGATACAATAACGACATGCGCACGCCTATAACTAACGAAGCCATGATAGCGATGATGGCTCACCATAAGCCGGGGCTGGAATTTAGAGCCAATACAAGATTTAAGTATTGCAATACAAATTTTGCGGTATTGGCGCGGGTGGTAGAGAAAGTTACCGAAATGAGTTTTGCTGATTTTATGCGTAACTATATTTTCTTACCGCTCGGCATGCAGCATACTTTTGTGTACAACCCTGCAAAGGGGCTGCCTGCAGAGGCTGCGATAAGCTACAAACGCAACTGGATACGCGAACCAGATATGTTTGCCGACGGCGTAACAGGCGATAAAGGCATATACAGCACGCCCGAAGATATGTATAGGTGGGATCAATCGTTTTATCAGAATAAACTGCTGACCAACGAAACTATTGAACTGGCTTACCTGCCCTGTTCGTTTGAAAAGCGAGGCGTGAAGAACTACGGACTTGGGTGGCGCATGCTGTGCTATCCTAATGGCAACAAAGTGATTTACCATAATGGCTGGTGGCATGGCAACAATACATCGTTTTACCGATTTATAAAAGACAATATGACCATTGTGGTGCTGGGCAACCGCTTTACTACAAGCATTTACCATCATGCGCCCATTATATTTGGTATAGTGAAGGG
>CAZLPE010000043.1:0-22368 GCA_964561325.1 uncultured Flavipsychrobacter sp. | reverse complement strand
AAATACAAACCTGTTTATGTGTTGTATTATGCCGAATTAGGAACACTGATGGGTATAGATTATGTGCATGACAGTAACAGACTATAAAAAAAAAGCCCTCGCGATTTGCAAGGGCTTTTCTTATAAAACTGGATAATTATTTTGCGTCGGTGGCTTCTGCCGGTTCGTCGTCTTTGCTGCGTTCTATTTTGTCGAACTCAAATATTAACGAGAAACGAACGGTGTTTGACAATGGGTTTCTGGTAGTGCCAGATCCTTGAGGTACCAGGTAAGAAGCATTTATCTGGAATATATTGTAACGAACACCTATGCCGCAGGTAATGTATTGGCGGTCGCCGTTATCTTTATCTTCGTAGAAATAGCCGGCGCGCACCGCAAACTGGTTTTGATACCAGTATTCTGCGCCAAGCGATGCATTAATTTCTTTAAGCTGGTCGCCTGTTGTAAATGATGAAATAATACCATTAACCACATTTACCTGAGTATCTGCGCTGTTGAGCGCTGGCACCAATAGCTTATTAAGGTCTACAGCAAATGTCAGCTTATTGTAGGCGTCTATTTGCGTAGTATATGCCGCTCCCAAACCTATATTCATAGGTATGAAATCTTTGCGGTTGGTATTGTAAGATATTTTAGAGCCAATGTTGCTGGCAACGGCGCCAAAGTTGAAGGTGTTGATATGGGTTTCGTCTTTTTCAAATTTCTTTGTGTAGAAAATGCCCAGATCGGCAGCAAAAGCATTACCCGGAGAATACTGTCCTTGACCCTGACCCTGCACATAGTTTACGCCAGACGCGATAGCCGAGTGTATGTAACGGAGGCTAAGGCCTGCCGACAAGTTTTCTGACAGGCGACGAGAGTATCCGAGATCGAATGAAAATTCGCGTGGTATACCGGTGCCTATTGGGTTGCCCAGATTGTCGGTATAGTTGATATTACCCAGCGAGAAATAACGCATAGATGCGCTCAACGCTTGTTCTTTCTCTTTACCAAATTTGGCATATCCGGAAAGATAGGCAAGGAATATATCGGGTACAAGATCTTTAAGCCAGGGAGTATAAGTTACCGAAATGCCATAGGGCTTTTCGGTGAAGGGCAATTTTGCCAGATTCCAGTATTGAGAGTTTGCATCGGGCGACATTGCTATACCTACATCGCCCATAGCGCCTGCGCGTGCATCGGGCGAAATACGTAAGAAAGGTACAGCCGTAGTAACGAAGCTCGCTCCGTTTGACTTAACCTGAGCATCAGCGTTCAACGATAGCATTCCGGAAAATAACGATAAGCCTAATAAAGCAAATTGTTTTGCCATTTCTATTTTAGTTATATTTTTTAAAGATTGCAAAAATATTCAGTAAAGCCGAGCTTTTCTAAAAAAATTATGCGTTGTGATAGTTAACGTACAATAACCAACTTTTGGTATGCGCTCGACTTAAATCCTTTGCTTGTAGCCATTGTTAGTCGGTACACATAAACTCCAGCTGCCAATGGTCTGTTTTGGCTGTCTGTGCCATCCCAGGTAAGCTCATTAGTGCGACTGCCCGTAGGGGTGAAGGTTTCTTTGATGTCTTTAACCATTACGCCGTCGGCTGTAAAGATATTAATTTCTACATCAAGTTGCTCATCGGGGTGATTGTGTTCGAAAACAAAGCGGGTGAAATTGGTAAATGGATTAGGGTAATTGCCAAGATTATCAATATCTGCTATTTTACCATCTACAACCGTAAAGTCTATTTTTCCAATACCGGAATTATCTATAACGTCCCAGGCTTTTACGGTAAATGTGTGGCGACCGTCGGCAAGACCATTTACCGGGAAGTTTACAAAGCCGCGTTGGTAGGTATTGGCTTCGGTTTCGTAATAGTCGTTGAGAATGTACGGATTTTCTACATTGTCGTCCAGCACTGCAGTCAGGTCGTGGCCTATACTGTTGCCCGATACGTTAATGCCGGTTTCTGAAAACAGGCGTACATAAAGCGAGGTGTTGCTGCCAGTAATGCCGCCGTTTTGGAATAATGTGTCATTGATGTAGGGTTTTACCAGCGGGTCGGTGGCGCTTGTTACAGCATTGTCAGAAAACCCGCCAATTTTGAAAGAGGTGTCTGCTCCGGCGGCGTCAATATCGCCGTTGTGGGCGTAAGCGCTGATTTTTCCGGTGCCAAAGTAGTAGTTGATATCTTTTGGCGTAATAAAGGTGATGGAAAACTGACCGTTTGTTACGGTTGCCTTGCCTTTATAAATTACATTGTCCTGCATTTTGAATGCCGCAACCGGCGTAGTAATGGTGCTTATGTTGCGGGCTTTATCAAATATAGTAACATACACAGGGCCATTGAAGCCCGTCATTACGCTGCCGCTGTGGTCGCGCACGCTGCCTTTTATCTCATACTTGCCCAACGCTTTCAGCGTGTCGGCGCGCGATGCAGTAGCTCCGTCGGTAACGCCGTCTATGGTAATATTATATTCTGGGAAGTTGGGTATTACCGCTGGATCGCCAAGAAGTGAAAATTTGCGGAAGTTGGCTAACTGACCGCCGTCGAAAGAACGAACGTAGGTTACGTTTTTGGATATGCGGCATGCATCGCCAAAAGTGTTCCAGAAGCCATTAGACTTACGCAGGTATTGCGCATCTATATATTGTGTGTTGAGCTCATGATTAAAAACAGCGAATACTGCCTGGGTAGTGGTAAGCATGGCTATAACGCCTCCGCCTTTTTTAAGCACGAGACGCTCGGCGGCGGATACAAACTGCGGATGATCGAACTGACCAAAATCGCAGGTGGCTGTTACCATGAAGGGCAGCATATTCTTATTAGACCAGTTATTAAAGTTGTCTTGAGTCAGGATACGCTCTGAAGCCCATACTTCGGTGTTGCCATGGCCGTTATAGTTCATCATCATAGTGCCCTTGAAAATGCTGTTGTCTATAGACGAACTTGCATTTGGGCAGCGCGGGCCTGCTGGTGTAGACACTGTTGGGGTAGCGTCTACATATATTTTTTGAATGTTGAACAGATTGTTGGTGTTTTGAGTAATGGTTTCCGCCATTGTTTCTGCATCGCACATATGGCATCCGGCATTATCGTTGTTATCTGCAACAACTGTTGCAGATATGCGCCATGGGCCGAGCGTGGCGGGGTCGGAATAGCTTTTTATTTTGCTTACCATAGCTACGGCATCGTCTACGCTACGAGCCGGCAAACGACCGATACCGATATCGAGCGCGTTGAGCTTTTGGTTTTCTTCTATGTTTTCTTTGTCGTCGAGAAATCCGTAAAAATCGTCGCAAGAGAAGCTATTAAGATCGTTGAGCGACTCTGCCGATTCGAAAACCGGAACAAAATTACTGTTGTTGGCTGTGCGGTATTTGTAGTCGTAAGACGCGCCGCCCATCAACAGCAGATATTTAGGCATTTGGGTAGTGTCTGAGCCTGCGCGTTTGTAAAACATACGTACAAAATCTCTGATAGCGCTAATGTCTTGTCCGCCCGATGAAAACTCGTTGTAGATTTCTTGCGGAGTGGCCACTACCGTACGTAGCTTGTCGTGAGTAGTGTGAAAGTCGGCGAGATCTTTGGCTTGAGTTAAGAAAAGCGGGTGCGATACAATAATAAGGTCTGCTTGAGGCAGGCCATGCAGGTTTTGGTTGGTCACCTTTCCTATAAAGGCAGGCGTGGGTACGTTTGCGCTGTTAATGGCGGCAAATTCGTGTAGGTAGCCAGCGTCGCAGGTAAATGTGTATACGCTGCCGCTCAACGAGCCTTGCATTAGCACAGGGTTTTGCGGATTAGTAACATCCCATACCTGAGTGTTACTATTTGCGCCGTCAAGCTGGTAAGTAGCAATGTTGCCAGCGCCTACGCTTTTCCAATCGCGAAAGCTAAGCTGCTCGGCGCCATTCATGGTTAGTGACCTGCGACCATTAACCTCGATATAATTAAGATAGCCGGCGCTGTTTGAGCTTGCCGGTGTAAACGTAACATTTACATTCACCATTTGTTCATTGCAAGCGCCCTGACCGGTCAGGGTTTTCATAGACATTACATCGTCGCCTACGGTGACAGCCAGATTTGAGCTGCCGATGTTTGCGCCATTTATTGCTACCGCTACTTTATTTCCGGTGATGTCTGACGTTGCAGCAAATGATACAGCGCAATACACACAGGATACGGAAGGACCCATATCGAAAGTGAACGTTTGCGATGTATTGCCAAGCTGCGGCAAGAACTTTTCGCCATACCAGTTTTTACCCAGCGTTGCCGGATTTACTATGTCGGTATCGTGAACATCGTAAAAGTTAAAGCTGTTTACCGTTACATTGCCCGCGCCCGAGGCAGCCTTGGGCTGTATGCGCATACCTGCGCCCCTGTCGAAAGTGAGGAAATAGAAAGCGGAGTCGGAATAGAGGTTTTTGACATGGAAAAAGCGCTGTGAGAAGCTGTCTTTGGCCCATCTGGTAGGCCCCATGGCATAAAATATCGCGGCATCGCCATTGTCAAAAGTGTTATCGCCATTGCCTGTAACCGAAATAGCATTTTCGAGCAGATCTACAGGCCTGTCGACCGCATTGTTTTCAGAGAGCATGCTGCCGCCATTGCCATATACTCTGATATTTGCCGGGTTTATGGCGGCAATCTCTGCGCCTGATAGCCCGAGGCTGCTCAGGAAATTGAAGTCTATCTTAAAAAAACCGGTTTTAGGTACGGCTATTTTGTACCATGCGCCCGACGAGAGTACGGAGCTGGTAACATCGCCGGTCGATTTTGCGGCGGCATTACTTGTAGCAGGCGCCGGGTTTTCTTCTATAGTAAGGGTAAAGCTACGCACCATATTGGCCGAACCGGCAACAGCGCCGGGGGTGTAAGCCGGAATGCGCACTACGGCAAAAGGCCGTTTGCGTTCCATGCCTATCTTTATTTCAAATTTATTTGGGTCAGATGTTTTTGCATTGGCAGGTAATGCTACATTTGCACTATATTCGATGCCCGAAAGAGCAATTTTGGGAATGGAATAATCATTAAGCCATATTTTCTCAACTATATACCCTTCGTAAATGTCTTTCTGCTGAACCTGATAGGAGGTGTTGCGTGTTTCGGCATTAGCAG
The DNA here is from genome assembly GCA_964561325.1 of uncultured Flavipsychrobacter sp. Classification (GTDB taxonomy): domain Bacteria; phylum Bacteroidota; class Bacteroidia; order Chitinophagales; family Chitinophagaceae; genus Nemorincola. The sequence continues at coordinate 17,263 of CAZLPE010000043.1, read as the reverse complement.
CATTGAATACCAGAAGGCTGGCAAGCAAACTAAAGGTTGACAATGTTTTTTTCATCTTAATATAGAGTGTAGCCATTAAGGCTGGTTATAGATTCAAAATTAGGGAATAATAGTCAGATACAATGTTTACATTGCACTACTTATGACGAATAAACGTTGTTCTTTTTTAATTAGTGCGTAGGCGAAAAAATAAAAATTTTAAGTTTTTATTTTTTTGTCGGCGAAAAGCTTGAAAATTTCAAAAGTTTGAGGTAACATTGTAACGATTTTTGAAAAATTGCCTAAAAATTCGTGAAAAATTAGTGTAAATATTTTGGTTTTATTATGAAAAGAAAACTCATAGGCTTAGGCCTGCTGGGCATAGGAGCAGCGACTTTATTCTCTGCTTGTTCGGCCGGTTCGCATAAAAGAGGTAAAGGTGATCATGTTTCGCAGGTAACCGGATGGCCGTTGAATGATAGACGTTTTGGCGGTTTTGAGGTAGCAGATTATAAAGGACAGCAAACCCCAATAGGTATGACTTTCGTACAGGGCGGTCGTTTTACTATGGGCGCTACCGATGATGAAATGCCTACTCTTGAAAATAACAGCATGAGGCGCACTGTCTCTGTTTCCTCTTTTTATATGGACGCAACAGAGGTTTCAAACGTTAGCTATCGCGAATATGTATACTGGATGAAGCGCTCATATGCGAACGACTATCCGGATTTGGTGAAGGCTGCATGGCCCGACGAAACCGTTTGGCGTTCTGCACTGGCGTATAACGAGCCTTATGTGAAGAACTACTTCCGTCAGGCTGCATACGATCAGTATCCAGTAGTAGGCGTTAACTGGTTTCAGGCAAACGACTTCTGCGCATGGCGTACCGATCGCGTAAACGAATTGCTGCTTATCAAGAGCGGCGATTTGAGACCAAACGCTACTCAATCGAATGAGGACGTATTTACCAAACCTTCTTACCTCGAAGATCAGTATGAAGGAACGGTAGGTCCGCGCCCACACCGCGATCTTGACCCTAACGGCTCTGGTAAGCGTAAGGCTAAACTGGAAGATGGCGTATTTTTGCCAGACTACCGCCTGCCAACAGAAGCAGAATGGGAATATGCAGCGCTGGGTAACATAGGCAATAACCCAAGCCCTGAAAACAAACGTCGCAGAGGTGAGGAGGTTACAACAGACCGCAACACGCTGCCATGGGGACCAAAAAATATTACACGCTACGAATTGCACAACCAATACCAAGGCGAATTTGAAGGTAACTTCATGCGCGGAAAAGGCGACCTTATGGGTGTAGCCGGCGGTCTGAACGACAATGCCGATGTTACTTCGCCAGTACGTTCGTTCCTTCCTAACGCTTTCGGACTGTACAACATGGCCGGCAACGTGAACGAATGGGTTATGGACACTTACCGCCCAACAACTCACGAAGATGCTGATGAGTTCCGCCCATTCCGCGGTAACATCTACACCAAAGTGGTATTGCAAGACGACGGTACTGTAGAGGAAAAAGACACAATCGGTCATATCCCTTACACAAGAGTTACCGATCAGGAAGTTAGAACTAACAACCGTTACGAAACAAGATCAGGCGACCTGAACAACTTCAAAGACGGCGATTCGCTTTCTCAGTTCACTTACGCTTTCGGTGTTAACACATTGATCAACGACTCTACTAAAGTGTACAAAGGCGGTTCATGGCACGACAGAGCTTACTGGCTCTCTCCCGGTACACGCCGCTACATGCAAGGCAACTTGTCGAGCTGCACTATAGGTTTCCGTTGCGTAATGGACAGATTGGGTAGCCCAGACGGCGACAACCAACCCGGCGGCAACAACTTCGGCGCACAGAAAAATCACAAAAGATAATTTTTCAATCATTAGTTATAAGAACCCCTTCCAAATCGGAAGGGGTTCTTTATTTTTACAAAAAACTGATCCGTGCCCAACATAGCTCAACTGTACCCACTGTATCTGGAAAATGCCGACATACAAACCGATACGCGTAAACTTCGTAAAGGCGGTATTTTTTTCGCATTATCAGGCGCCAACTTTGACGGTAATGCCTTTGTGGGCGCTGCCCTGGAGGCGGGCGTTGCCTATGCAGTAACATCAGATGCCGCATGGGCCGGTCACGACCAGTGCATAGTAGTAGCTGATACGCTCGTAGCGCTGCAGCAGTTGGCGCTGCAACACCGGAAGAGCTTCACAATTCCTTTTATTGCCATTACCGGATCTAATGGAAAAACTACGACTAAAGAACTGGTAACTGCGGCGCTCAGGGCTAAATACATAACCTATGCCACCGATGGCAACCTGAATAACCATATAGGTGTGCCGCTTACTATACTGAAAATAAAAGCCGACGCAGAGATGGCCATAATAGAAATGGGCGCCAACCATCAGCGGGAAATTGCCTCGTATTGCGACATTGCGCTGCCAACGCATGGCATAATTACCAACTGTGGCAAGGCGCACATAGAAGGGTTTGGGGGGGTAGAAGGTGTACGGAAGGGCAAGGGCGAACTATATGATTTTTTGCGAGCCACCAATGGCGTAGTATTCAGAAATACCGACCTCGACTATCTGGAGGTAATGGCGCGCGGCATAGCGCAAGAGATTACCTATGGTTCGGCGAATGCGACATATATAGGCAGGCCGCTGATGAATGGTGTATTTCTGGATGTGGCTATGTTGTCTAAAAATACGGAGACCACTATACACACCCACCTGGTAGGCGAGTATAACTTTCCGAATGTGATGGTAGCTGCGGCGGTAGGTCTAAGTTTTGGCATAGGTATAGACGATATAAAGACGGCAATTGCGGCCTACAATCCCGACAATAGCCGGTCGCAGTGGCTACAGAAAGGCAGCAACCAGATAATACTGGATGCCTACAATGCCAACCCCACGAGTATGGCCGCCGCGATAGCAAATTTTGCACAGACTGATCTGGCAAAAAAACTATTGTGGATAGGAGGTATGAAGGAGATGGGAGCGGATGAACTAAAAGAACATACAGAACTGGTGCACATAATAGGGCAATACCAATGGGACGATGTGATACTGGTAGGTAAGGAATTTGAACCGATACAGCACAATTACAGATGGTTTGCAACGAGCGCTGAGGCTGCGGAAGCAGTAAAAGCCAATCCTCCGGCAAATAGCTCCATTCTCATCAAAGGTTCGCGGGGTAGCCGCATGGAGGCGCTGCTCGCAGCCCTCAGTTAGCAGCGCTATAGCACAAACGGTTCTATGTAAATATTGCTTGTGGTTTTGCTGTTCTGCTATTTACAGGTAATTTTGTATTAATGATAGCGAGTCAAGATAATGCGGTAAGACTGTCGCAATTGCCTACGGGCTTCAAGGCAGTGATCAAGAGTCATGAGGAGAGCGATTTTCAGCTAACATTGATGGAGATGGGCTGCATACCCGGCGAGCCGGTATGGGTAGAAATGATAGCGCCCATGGGCGACCCAATGGCTATACAAATAGCGGGCTACTACCTGAGCATTCGTAAAGAAGACGCCGATAAAATATGGGTGGTGGCGCAAAATCCCTATTAGTTGCGCTCAGAACAGCGTTTCGCGGTAGGGTATAATTGCTTCCGGCACATTGCTATTCACTCCCTTTTTATATACCAGTCCGCTAACCGGATGCGCTTTCAGTAGCCCGTCTGGCAGCGGCGTCATCATTGCTTTTATTTCCTGCTGCGCCATAGGGCTAAGCCATTGCTCCCATTTTTCAGGCTCCACTATCAGCGGCATTCGCTGCCCTTCATTGTGTATTTCGCTGAGCAAGGCGTTTGGCGGAGTGGTAATAACGCTAAAGGTGCGGGTAACTTCTCCTGTTTCTGTGTTTACCCAGTCGGCATAGGTGCAGCCCAGCGCCAGCGGCCAGTTATCGTCGGCGGCGGCAATGTAGTAGGGCACAGTAACGCCCTTACGCGGATGGTTGGGCTCAAAGAAACCGTCTATGAGCAACAGGCATCTGTTTTTCTGAATATAGGGCGCGTAGGTTTTTACATCAAAGATGGTTTCGCATTTTGCGTTCAGCGTATTGGCATAACTATTTGCGTCGGCCTCTGTTTTTACCCAGTAGGGTATCAGTTTCCAGCGTGCGGTTTTCACCTCCTTCAGGCTGTCGTTTGATAATACGGGTAAAAGAGGCCTATCGAATCCGTCGGCGGCAAAATACTGTGTATAGCTGTTTACTTTAATCCCCTTTGGTTCCAGCAATTCATTAAGCTTGGTTACTTTTCGTGTGCCTACCTTGTAACACATATGGTATTATTTACGCCAAAGTAAGTGTTTTTGCCCAAACTTATATTGAATTGATAGGGCAATTAGGTAACTTTCGCTATGGTTTCTACATACAGCGTTGGCTATCGTATTCGGGCTATATATAGCATGCTGGCAATGACGGCTGTGGTTGTCTTGTGCTCAGCGCAGCCGGTTGCGGCGCAGCTTACGTTGTTTGCCACAGGCTTTGAAGATACATCCGTTCGTTTTGCCAACTATCAGGAGCAAGTAGACCCATGCTACACTGTTACCGCCGGAGCGGTAGACAATGTTGGCGATTATCCGTTTACCGGCGCGAAAAGTATGCGTGTGTGGGCAAACAAACTACTTACGGACAGTTGTAATCATGTGATAGCGGGCTACAGGGTGGCTGGGTATCCCCTGCATGGCGCCGTATGCTATACGCTGCATGCATTTGTGCCGCCCACGCCAGATACTGCCCAGACAGGCCCCGAATTTAGTATACAGAGTACTCGCATAATGGGGGGCGATTCGCTCACATTTACCGCAGGTATACAATATGTGCCCAATCCGTGGGTGAGCGTAAAGTGGAACATCTGGCAGGGGCATACTTGGGTGTCGCTTGCTTCGGTGTTTAATGCAGAGCTGGTAAAAAACTGTTGGTACCGGTTTAGTATGTATGCCAACTATACCGACACTGCCTACGATAGCCTGCGCATAGTAAGCGCCAACCGGGCGCTACACGATCTGGACACGCTGATAGACCTGAGCGCTTACCACATAAACGGCGATAATAAGCATTTTGCACCATCGGCCTACCTGACGGCAGAGGCCACCAACCTGTGGACGCCCTGTAGTGCCCCGCGCGCAACGCAGTCTGTTGTGTATTACGATGATCTGATACTGCAACAAACAGATACTACATTGCACTTACCGGTACAAGATAACAAGCCTACGATAGCGCTCTATCCCGTGCCGGCGCGTAAATGGTTGCAGTTTTCAGCGCCTCCCGGCAACTACGATTTGACAATATCAGCTATAGGTAACCCGGCAACTTTGCGCAATTGGGCAGCGTCGGGTAATGATATTGTAGATATCGCAGAGCTGCCAGCCGGGATATACCTGCTCAAATGCAGATCGAATAGTGGAGTAGAAGTACGAAGGTTTGTGAAGGAGTGATATGTATAGTTTAGTGAAGTAGGGATTTGCTTCACGTTTATATATGCTTAGCAATGTTGTACGCATTTCGGTTTGCGGAACAAAGTAGACAATGCAGATAAACTTGTGAAAAACAAAAGCCGCCTTGCTGCAACAACAGAAAGGCGGCTTTATATATGCAATTAATAGCGTTAGCTGATAACGCCCAACTCTTTACCTACTTTTATAAATGCGCTGATGGCCGTATCGAGGTGGTGACGCTCATGGCCTGCAGATATCTGCACCCTGATGCGGGCCTTACCCTTAGGCACAACAGGGAAGAAGAAACCAACCACATAAACGCCCTCTTCGAGCATACGCGCCGCAAATTTTTGCGCTACTACTGCATCATAGAGCATAATAGGCGAAATAGGGTGCGTGCCCGGCTTGATGTCGAAGCCGGCATCCGTCATTTGTTTGCGGAAATAGAGGGTGTTTTCTTCCAGTTTGTCGCGGAGCGCAGTTGTTTCGCTGATCATATCAAGCACCGCTATAGATGCGCCTACGATAGATGGAGCCAGTGAGTTAGAGAAAAGATAAGGACGGCTACGCTGACGCAGCATGTCCACGATTTCTTTACGGCCCGAAGTGAAACCACCCGATGCGCCGCCAAGCGCCTTGCCCAGCGTGCCGGTAATAATATCTATTCTGCCCATTACGCCGCACAACTCGTGTACGCCGCGACCCGTAGCGCCCATAAAGCCCGATGAGTGACTCTCGTCAATCATTACAAGCGCGTCATATTTGTCGGCCAGGTCGCATATTTTATCTAATTGCGCAATAGTGCCATCCATAGAAAACACAGAATCCGTAACAATCATACGGGTGCGTGCGTCCATATTGGCTTTCAGTTGTTCTTCCAGATCTTCCAGGTCGTTGTGCTTGTAGCGCGCTCTGCGGCTTTTAGTAAGGCGCACGCCGTCTATAATAGAAGCATGGTTCAGTTCATCTGATATAATAGCGTCGTCTTCGCCCATCAATGGTTCGAAAACACCGCCATTGGCATCAAAACAAGCAACGTAAAGGATAGTATCGTCTACGCCCAAAAACTTAGATAGTTTTTCTTCCAGTTCTTTATGTATGTCTTGAGTGCCGCATATAAAACGCACAGAGCTCATACCATATCCGCGGTGATCTACCGCCTTATGCGCAGCCTCTATAACCTTTGGGTGCGATGATAGCCCCAGATAGTTATTGGCGCAGAAGTTGAGAACGGTTTTACCATTTACCAGTATCTCAGCGCCCTGTTCCGATTCAATAATACGCTCTTTCTTAAATAAGCCTGCGTCTTGTATTTCCTGCAGTTCTTTCTGCAACCTTGTATAAAATGATGGACTTGACATTTAGTGTTATTTATTATCCTTGCAATGTACCAGTTATGGTAGTTTAGTTTTTAGTGTAGGTAGCTGTGCATACGTCGGCTGGGCCGCCGGGAGTGCTAACAGCGGTATAGTGTATTACCAGGCCATTAGGCGTAAACGTGCCTGTGCCTTCTATGGTTGAGCCATTGCCTATGCGCTGCGATGGCATGGTAAGCGTTGCATTGGTACAGTCGAGCAATACGTATGCAGTAGCTTCTGGGCCATAGCCGCCAAAGTTGTTGATGTTCAATTTGTTTTTCACGCCGGTAGACAAACCGCTCGATACATAAGTATAGTTAGTGAGCGAGCAGGCATTGCTACCATTGAGCGTGCCAAACAAAAGCGCTGCGCAATCGGCAGGTATTACTATTACATTAAAGGTGTACGTACGGAAGCCCTGTGTGGCAGTGTAGGCGGTAATAGTGATGGGATATGTGCCCAATGCTGCGCCAGCGCTGGTAAACTTGTAGCGTTGCGAATAAGTGGGTATTTCGTCAACGCTGTCGGGAGTAACGGTTACGTTTGCAGGCATCTGACCCATTGTTACCAATACCTTGTCGCTATGATAGCCTGTCAGGAATTTTACGTCGAGCGTCATTTCATAGGTTCCTGTGTTGGGTATATACACATCCCTTATCACACTGTCGTACTGTGTTACAATAGTATATTCTACAGGGTCTTTAATGAAACGCTTAGAGCAGGCTCCGGCAATAAGAATCATTGCCAGCGTAAAAAGGATTAATCCCGTTTTTTTCATGCGGTTATTTTTAAGGCCGAAAGTTACGTGCATAATATTAAAATTCATTGGAAAGCAGGTGGTTTTTTTCAATAATCGCCCACTATACGCGGTTATTATACTCCGCTAAGAGCGCCATAGAAGTACAAACCCAACGAGCAGCTAAAAATACTCTTTACAATCGTTATTTCATAGCGGCAGAGTAATATGCGGAGCGCTGCCCTTTTTATTTCATGTCTGGTATGCTGCGCCTGCAATAGCCGCAGCGAACGGGCAGTGTAGCGCTTGCGGAACGAGCGTTTAAAATGAAGCGCGCCTAACCGTTTTGTACCCGGCGCCAAAAATAACCATAACAGAAGTGTCTTGTTTGGGTAGCAATGCAATACAAGCAGCCAGATTGCTGGTGTCTACTATAGAGTATACGGGTATGCACTGATTAATATCGTAAGCGGGCAGGGTTTTCAGTATCCAGTCGCCGGGCACATCCTCTTCGTAGGGCAGGTTGGGGGTGTGGTCGTATGGGTAGGCAACATCGGGCGTTACCAAAATGGGCATATTTTTTTGCTGGGCTATCGCAATGGCTGCGCTGGCGTTTTTGTAGGTAGCTATTATTTTCCCATACTTTGGCTGCTCGTAGGCGGCAAAAAATGTAGTGTATATGTTGCCTGTTACACCCGCAAATAACAATGCGCTGATAGCAAGCGCAATTTTTCTGCTTGCGGCATAAGCGCTCAGCTGGTCGAGGCCATATATAAGCAGTATGCAAATGGAAGGAATGGTGAACGCATTTAACCGCGGCTCTCCCAGCGGGTACTTTCCTACCGAATAAAGTACAATAACCATTACGAGGGTAACTACGCTATATAGCCGCACCAACTGCGCCTGGGTATAGGTTTTGCGGCTTAGCCACCGGAGGGCGTCGTAGCAGCCATACAGGAAAGACGCTATACCCAGTATGCCGAACAGCAGCCAAAACAACATACCAGAGCCAACTTCGGCAAACAGCATATAGAAATTGACGAAAAACGACTGCCATTTAAAACCATTCTTCATCATCAGGTGGCCCCAGAATTTGCGCATATCGCCGTCGGCCATCAGTTGCGCTACATCTATTATGTAGAACACCGTAATAGAAAACGCGCATAGCAATAGCGGCAACCATTGCAGGACAAGAGTTTTGGCCTTTTGTGTTGCCGGTAGCGGTTGCCGCCAGTAGCGCACACTCTGAAAAAACAACACTGCATATGCCGGCGCAATAGATAGTGGATAGGTGTACGAAAAGTAAGGCACAATCAAAAAGCTCATACACAGCGTAAGGTAGTTTCTGGTGTTTATTCGCTGCGGGCCCGATAGCTGTAGTATTTCCAGCATCTGCCAGACCGCCGCCAGACACAAAAACAAGTCCATGCTGTATTGCTTTATTTGCACAAAGTAGTTGGTAAAGGTGCAGCCCGACACATAAACCATTACAAACAGGTATCGGTGCAGGCTACCGGTAGGGTATATACGCTGCATAAGTCTGTAGGCCAATACCATAAGCGCTACGCCTACGGCAAATGAAGGCGCACGTAGCGAGGTATAGCTGTAATGGAAATGGGCAGTGATAGATTTGATAATAGAAATGTATACCCGCGGAAACTGCTGCATATAGTCGAGCGGGCCCCACAGCCCGTTGGCGTCTTTATATTTTAGGTTATAAATTATACGCCACTCGTCTATCCAAAAGGGTCTGATCTCGGCAACAACCATAGCCAAACCCCACAAACCCAAAAAAATAAGCGTACTAACAGTAGCATAGCGGTATATACTTTCTGCCTTGGGATACTTTTTATCCATTACGGAAACAAGGTATTCATAATTTGGTAAGATTGCAACAATGTATAGCCAACAAAAAAATGCTATGCAGGCGTTGGTAGGATAAATACACCTGCCGGACTATAAAGCAAGGCAAGGCATGATGCTGCGCATAAAATAGTAGCGGTGCAATAACTATTTTTGTTCTTCGTTTGAGTAAAGTAAATATCCGAAGTATGGAAATAAAAGAAGCAATAACAGAAGAAGATGTTATGAAATGCCGCGAAGTAATGCTGACATTAAGGCCGCAGGTGCAGCAAGCCAATTTTGTGCCAATGGTTATGGATATGATGAAGGAAGGGTACCGAATGGCGTATATAGAGGAAAACGGACGCGCTATATCGGCGATAGGCTTCAGGTATATGCAGTACTTGTTTAACGGTAAGCATATATACGTAAACGACCTGAGCACCCTGCCCGAAGCGCGCGACCAAGGATATGCAGGCGCCCTGCTGGACTATATAATAGCGCTGGCAAAAGATAATGGCTACACATCAGTAACTCTCGATTCGGGCCACCACCGCTTTGCTGCGCACAAATTGTACCTCAATAAAGGCTTTAATATCACTGCGCATCATTTTTTACGCTCGACAAAATAACCGCTATGCTGAAAACCGATATACAATCGCCTCCGGGCTATTTCGACAGATATATAACACAGGTAGAACAACTGGGGTTGATGGATGCGCTGATTGCCTCAAAAAATGTTTTGGAACAGTTAGACCTTCCAGCCCTCGCCGCAATAGGCGATACGGTGTACGCGCCCGGTAAGTGGACCATTAAAGATATTTTTCAGCACCTTATAGATTGCGAACGCGTGATGGCCTATCGCGCCATGCGTTTTGCCCGCAAAGACAATACGCTATTGTCGGGCTTTGACGAAGAGCTATACGGACAAACATCATGCGCCAACAAGCGCACGCTGCAAGCAATAGTAGACGAAATGATAGCGTTGCGCGTAGCTACCATACATATGTATGCCAGTTTCGACCCCTCGGTTGTGCACGAGGCGGGCGTTTGTTTCAATCAGGAAATGTCGGTTTTAGCTCTGGGTTTTGTAATAGCCGGGCATCAGATACATCATCTCAATATCATCAGAGACAGGTATATGCCGTTGGTGTCAGGCGCTTAACTAAACAAGGTGGGGGAATATCAGGCAGGTCAAATTACTACTCGGTTGATGCGAGGCGATTATTTACTGTTATACAGCCGGGCATTGTGTGTGCGGTGTATTACTCCTTGCTCACCTGCATCAGTATCGCTTTTTCTTCCTTGGTCAGCGAGTTGTAGCCTTTCTGGTTTATTTTGTCCAGTATATCGTCTACTGTTTTTTTAGATGCTCCGGGGCTTTGATTTCTGTAGTAGTTGTTAAGAATCTGGTTGCGTTTTGCGCTGTGTTTTTTCCAAACTATATTTTCATCGGGCGTTACAAGTCCTTCTATTTTGCCGGTAATAGCATAGATCCAGTTTGCCGGGCGGTAGCCTGCCTGCAGACTGCGGATGTATAAATAACCGGTGATGCCGCCAGCCAAAAGCAACACGACAACAGACAGGTAGAAACCGGAACCGACGATCATGAGGACGCCAAAAACACCAGCCACGGCCATAATAGGGATACTGAATGTTTCTGAAAGGTAGAAACGGTGGCGTGGAGCCAGTGCAACTGCGGCGGCGGCCATACCTATCATACCCGCCTTGGGCCCCAGCAGGTAGGTGGGGCTACTGCCCAGCGCGCCGGGCAACATAGATGTGCCCACATAGGCAAGACCTCCGAAAAACAAACAATAAAAGAACAAGGGTATTATTTGCTTGGGGCCTATAAGCGACTGAACCACCGAACCAAAGCAGTATAACCAAAGCATATTACTGGCCATTTCCATAAATCCGTTGGGGTAATGGAATATGCCGTAGGTGAAGATGGTCCACCAATGGCTCAAAAAGCGAGAGCCGGGAATGGCCAGACTGGGTAGAAAATAACTGTCGTAGTTGGCGGCAGAATTGTAAACCAGCAACAGCACCGACCAGGAAAGCGCCAACATGACATAACACAGCGCAAGAAAAAATATGAGCTGCAATAGTTTGTTGTTAGTGTATCCCGGTATGTACGATAATACCTGTCTGCGCTTGCCTCCGTTCATGACCGCAAAGTTATTAATTAAAAATGGCGTCGCCTATTGTCTATCCAAACTCTTAACAATATGAAGGCAAATAGCATTCCCCCAAGGTGAGCAAAGTGTGCGATATTGTCGCCGGCTGAGTTTTTGATACCAGCATACAGTTCGAACAATGCATAGAAGCCTACAAAATATTTGGCCTTTACGGGTATTGGCGGGAAAATAAGCATAAGTTCTGCATTAGGAAACAGGTAGCCGAACGCAAACAGCACACCCATCACCGCACCCGAAGCACCTACAGTAGCCTCGTTTATCATGCTTAGATAACGTTCGTTAATGCCTCGTATAGCCTCAGCGGCGCAATATGAGCACTGATCGTCGAGCGCCCACGCCTTCATAAATTGTGGGTTTACGCTAAAATGCTGAGATTTTACAAAAGCGGCAAACTGATCGAACGTAGGGTGTTGCTGAAACTGCAGAAATGCTGCATGAAACCGGCTAAACTCCCAAGTAAGCACACCGGTATGGCATATGGCCGCGCCCAGACCGCAGCTAAGATAGAAAATGAGGAATTTCTGCGGCCCCCACATATTTTCCAGTATTCGGCCAAACATCCATAATGCAAACATATTAGACACTATGTGCAGCAGCGTGGCTTCTATATCCAGCGCATCGCCGTGCATAAACATATGCGTAAACGGCTGCCACCATCTGAACAGCGGAGACGACCAATAGTGCAGGCCCAGATAATCGGCAAGCATTATTCCCCGTGTGCCAAGCGTATATTGCAATAATACCATTAGCGAATTAATGATAATAAGGTTTTTTACCACCACCGGCAGTTCCTGAAAAGACCCCGACCTGAAATTTGTCATAACGCAAAATTAAATGAAAATTATTGGCGAATAGTCGTTTTGCTGAGCGGCGGGTCGAATGGTGTTGTATAAGGCCGTTTTTTTAAAACTTTAACCTTGAGGCTTTACACATCTGTATGCACATTATCTTTGCGGCTTATGGGACACAAGAAACTGATTCGCTTCAGAGCAATAGCCACTTACGGTAATGTGCTGCAATACCCCGAAAATATGCCGGGCGCATGGCATGCTTTTTTTAAGAACGAAAACCCGATAACGCTGGAGCTGGCATGCGGCAAGGGCGAATATAGTGTGAACCTGGGTCGCGAACACCGCGATAACAACTACATAGGCGTAGATATTAAGGGCAACCGGATATATAACGGCGCAAAAATAGCGCTGACAGAGGGCCTGACCAATGTGGCGTTTCTGCGAATACAGATAGGGCAGATAACCAATTATTTTACCAAAGACGAAGTAAGCAATATCTGGATCATTTTCCCCGATCCGTTTCTGAAGAAAGAAAAGAACAGGCTTACGCATCCCCGCTTTTTGCATGCCTACCAGCAAATATTGAAGCCGGGTGGACGGATAAACCTGAAAACGGATTCAAAGGAATTGTTCGACTTTACTATGGAGACTGTTGCTGAGCAAAACTGTACGCTACATGAAAGCATAGTAGATATATATGCGCAGGGCAAGGCTGTAGGCCCGCTGGCAATACAGACCTACTACGAGAAATGCCACCTTGCAGAAGGCCGCACTATTTACTTCGTTTCATTTTCTCTGCCTGAGGCGCCAATTGTACTTACCGGCAGGTTTAGTAAAGAAGAGCCCGGCGACGATCTGGAGGAGGGTTTTGATGCAGACAACGATACAGACAACGAGCATTAATGGCTAAGCCAACAAACAACGGCGTGAACGAGGACTACTACATATTACCCAACGGCTATCTGGTATTTACGGCCAGCTACCTGCAAAAGCGGGGCTACTGCTGCGGCAATGGCTGCCTGCACTGCCCCTATGACTACGAAAAGGTGCGCGAACCGAAACGTACCGAACTATTGCAACAACGAGCGCAAAACGATGCCCGACAAAAAAGATAATCTTTACGACGCCATTTACGACGTGGTGCGCAGTGTGCCTGCTGGTAGGGTAACTACTTATGGCGCAGTAGCCGCTGCCATTGGCGCTAAGTCGGGCGCAAGGGTCGTGGGGTATGCCATGAATTTGTGCCACGGCATAACGCCTGCCGTGCCGGCGCACAGGGTGGTAAACCGCAATGGCATGCTCACCGGTAAGCATCACTTTAACCCGCCCGAAAGGATGCAGCAATTGCTGGAACAGGAAGGCGTGGTAGTGCAAGACGATAAAATTGTAGCTTTTGCACAGCTGCTTTGGGAGCCGCTCAAAGAATTGTAGGATTAAAATGCGCTTATTTTACAAACCAATAGCTTCGTTATGTGGGCAATGACAATCTTTTCATGTACGTTTGGAATAGTTTTTGCTGCTGAAGATAAAACGCGCATCTGCCGTAATCTATGTATCTGACGATATCCGTTAAAAATTGCTGTAAGTTTTTTTCTTTCCTACTGATTGTTTCCTTTGTTTTTTCCTGCAAACCGGGCAAACCCAAAAAAGGTGTGCCTCAGCAAGAAGAATTCGTGCCTTTTGCCGAGCAGCTCAAGACGGTAATGAACCCTATTGACTCGGTGAATAAAAAGGGCATAAGTTCGGTGCGGGAAAATATGCGCTACACCTACCAGTCGGCCGACTATGCGCCTATATGGCTTAAAGAGAATATACACCCCACAGCCGCCGCCGAACAGCTGCTCGCTGAGCTTGAAGAGCTGAAGTGGGATGGGCTGGACCCTGAAAGCTACAATGTGAGCCGGTTGAAACTGCTGAAGATAAAGCTGGATACCACAAAAGTGAATACGCTGGCCGATGCGCTTATGTTCGACACGGCGCTCACCTATAGCTACCTGTCTGCGGCTCGCGATTTGCTGATAGGCAAAGTGATACCCAAAAAGGTTGATTCATTATGGTATCACAGCAACGACTCGGTCTGGAAAGCGCCTGAATGGCTGGTAGAAGCCAAAACGCAATACCGTTCGCTCGATAGCTTTCGCAGCGCCATACCCACATATGCACTACTGCGCGATGAGTATAGGCGTTACTACAACCTTGCCGTAGACAGCGATCTGCTGCAGGTGATGAGCGTAATAGATCCGAAGCAGAAGCCCGACAGCGAAATGCTGGAATGCATGAATATTGTGGCGAAAGCGGAAATGCCGTGGCTAAACATTACGCCAAACGACTCGGTAAGCGAAGAAAAGCAAATGATAATGGCTTACCAGCGCTACATGGGGCTGCCCGCCACCGGCAAAGCCGACAGCGGCACGCTGGCGCACATGACCCTGTCGCCCGACACGCTGTTGGTAAAGATAAAGGCTAATATGGAGCGCATAAGGTGGATGAAGCGCGATTATGGCAATTTGTACGTTGTGGTGAATATTCCGCTTATGGAGTTGTTTTTGCGGAAAGACGGCGCCAACCTGATGCATATGCGGGTAGTGGTGGGTAAGCAGGCCCGCCAAACGCCGTCGCTCAACGCCACTATGGCCAATGTGGTTATCAATCCGCCATGGGGCGTGCCGCCTACCATATTGAAGAACGATGTAGTGCCCGGCTTTCAGAAAAGCGGGAAGAGCTACCTTGCCAAGAAGGGATTGCGCGCCTACACAAGGGACGGCAAGCCGGTGAATGCCGCCTCGCTAAACATGAAGAACCTGAAACACTATACCTACAAGCAAGCCCCCGGCAACGATAATGCGCTGGGCTATGTGAAGTTTAACCTACCCAATCCGTGGGATATATACCTGCACGATACGCCCCACCGCACCGACTTTGGCAAGCGCGACCGGGCGCTGAGTTCGGGCTGTATAAGGCTGGAGCAACCTCAGCAACTGGCATTGCTGATATTAGGGCAACTGGAAAAGCGCGACTACACCCAGGAAAAACTGGATGCCATGATAAAGACCCACAAAACCCGATGGGAGTTGCTGAAAACCAAGATCCCGGTGTTTATTACCTACCTCACGGCATTTGAGGACACTACCGGCCACATACAGTATGTAAAAGACGTGTATCGCCGCGATGATAAACTGATAAACTGGATGGCTAAGAAATAAATGCGCCAACCGCACACGCACACATCGTTTTAACTTTTCTAATTGAAAGCTGATTAGGCATTACAGAACAAATTTTATATTTTTGCCCTCCCGTATGCGCTTACGTCCTGTAAATTTATTGTATTTATTGCTGTTTTCTGTGCTTTTAAGCTCTTGTGGCGGATTTGAAAAAATTCGTAAAAGCAGCGACGTGAACTACAAACTCACCAAAGCCAACGAGTATTTCGATAAGAAAGACTACTCTCATGCTAATCAGCTTTACAAAGAGCTGATGCCTATAATGAAGAGTACGCGCAACTATGAGGCGCTGTTTTACAGATACGCATTTACGTTTTACTACCTGAAAGACTACGTTGAAGCATCTTATTACTTCAAGAATTTTACCGATTACTTTCCTACCAGCAAAGAAACAGAGGAGTGCGAATTTATGAGCGCGGTATGTTTGTTTAAATATGCGCCGGAATATTCGCTCGATCAGGGCAATACGCTTAAATCGCTGGAGGCATTACAGTCGTTTACAAACAAGTATCCAAAATCGGCCAAAGTGGCTGAAGCAAACGACTATATAGACAAGTCGAAGAAGAAACTGGAGATGAAGCAAGCAGGCGCGGCAAAACTATATTTCAATATCAACCAGTTTAAAGCAGCCTCTGTTGCCTACAAAAGCGTGATACACAACTATCCGGAGTCGACAAATGCCGATCTGTATCAGTTTATGATCATGAAATCTATGTTTAAGTATGCGAAAGCGAGCATAGAAGAAAAACAGGAAGAAAGATATGCAAGCGCTATAAGCGCCTATAAAGAACTGAAAGAAGCTTATCCGCAATCTAAATATTTGCCGGAGGCGGAAAAGCTATATACAATAGCAGACAATAACGTTAAAAAAATACGCGATGAGCAACACAAATAGAAGATCGATGGCGTCTGTGAATCCACTTGTGGAAACACGCGACGTAGTAGCGCTGAAAGAAAAAACCGGTAACCTGTACGAGTCTATTGCCGTGATATCACGCCGCGCCAATCAGATTTCTGTAACAATGAAAGAAGAACTGCACCGCAAGCTCGACGAGTTTACCGTACATGGCGACAATCTGGAAGAAGTGCACGAAAACAAAGAGCAGATCGAGATTTCGCGTATATATGAGCGTATGGCTAATGCGCCATTGCAGGCTATATCTGAGTTCAACGACGAGCAGATATACTACCGTAAAAAGTAACTTAAAAGTCTTTTTTTATAAAAAGGAAAAACCGCACTTAACAGGTGCGGCTTTTCCTTTTTGTGCTATGTTGCAAGTTGCCGCAAGGTACAATTGTACATCAAAAAGCCGCTGGCTATTATCGAATATTCGTAACTGAATTTTATTGTAAGTTAGTACTTAGCCCGAATGGGCTAAAATTTGAATAGCCGGAGGTGAAGCCTCCGGTAATAAGGAAAATGAGGGCCAACGCCGAAGGTGTTGAGTGGTTTTGGCAACAAAAAATCCATATAATCCCTTCAAGTTCAACCCAGAACGGGTTGATGTGGTGTATATTTCTTACCCCGGGATTATTATTAGTTTAAGCCCGTTCGGGCTTTTTACCGGCAACCCCCGTTATTTAAGTTGCATTTTAAGACCAAATACGAACATGTTTATGTGTTGGTATATGCTGAGTATTGAACGGTAAGCGGTATTGTATGTTGTGATGAAGAT
>CAZLPE010000042.1:25169-28897 GCA_964561325.1 uncultured Flavipsychrobacter sp. | reverse complement strand
CTGCTCCTGAAAGAAATGAAAAAAAGTGCAAATAATAGTAACCGATTACGCATAAAAAACTCAGTTTAAAATATCAAGGTCAATGTTTCAATATTCCTGTTTTGCCATATTCTCATTGCGCTACTCCAACAGCAAAACCGTTAAATCACGCAATTTAAATACTATATGAATAACAAAGACACAAAAATTGAAAGGATGGTTGGCGCAAAAATCAAATAATTAAAAACATAATACCCAAACAACTGTTTATCAGCGCACATACGGCACAATTTATTCACCTCCAAACAAAATTCATAAAACGCTCCACATCTGCCTTCATCGGCAACGCCGCGACACATATCATCAAGCTAATTCGTATATGCCTCCTCGCTACGTCGTTGCTTTTACTCGCTTATCAGGGCGCTTGTCTCTGTGGAATGTTTACAGAAGCAGCCATGTAGCGTAGTTATATACAATAACCCAATAAACATATTT
Organism: uncultured Flavipsychrobacter sp.; assembly: GCA_964561325.1. Taxonomy (GTDB): domain Bacteria; phylum Bacteroidota; class Bacteroidia; order Chitinophagales; family Chitinophagaceae; genus Nemorincola. The sequence continues at coordinate 28,423 of CAZLPE010000042.1, read as the reverse complement.
CCCCTACCTTTGCGCCCGATGAATTTGGAAGTGTTGCAGGGTTTGTATCAGAACGATGTCCGCTTAAAACAGATAGCGGTGGGAATCTCATTGTCGCAACACAAAACACGCGTCTATCTCGATAATCTACGCGGTTCGGCAATAAACTTCATAGCGGCAGCGCTGTGGCACAATTTAGAATACAACCACGTATTCATTCTCAACGATAAAGAAGAAGCTGCTTACTTCCATAACGACATCGAACACCTGACGCGCGGTCTTGATATTTTTTACTTCCCCGACTCTTTCAAACGTAGCGGCAATTTCAACGAACTCAACAGCAGCCACATAATGCTGCGCACCGAAGCGCTTACTAAATTCTCGGGTAAGAGAGTGAATAAGAAAATGCTGATAACCTACCCCGAGGCGCTGTTCGAAAAAGTAGTTAACCCGTCGTCGCTATCAGACAATATGATAGCTATAAAGGTGGGCGAAACTTTAGAGCTCGACTCCCTTCTGGAGCGGTTTGTTAGTCTTGGTTTTCGCAGGGAAGATTTCGTTTACGAACCGGGACAGTTTGCTATGCGCGGCGGAATCCTCGATATTTATTCTTTTGGCAACGAACATCCCTACCGTATAGAGCTGTTCGATACAGAAGTAGACAGCATACGTATATTTAATCCTGAAACCCAACTTTCTGAAAGGAAATTACTTCAGGTAAATATATTGCCCAACATAGAAACTAAATTCGACACATCCGAAAAAATATCTTTACTCGATTATCTCCCCGAAAACACCATTATTTGGGCTAAAGATTTTGCCTTCACTATTGGGCGTATTGCTAAAATGGCCGCAGACTTGCCCGAAAAAATGGAAACCGGTCAGGTATCTGTCGACCACGAAGAAGGCTGGCTAAAAGAGCTTTCTCGCTTCGACTTCGAAACAGGTAGTATCTGGCAGGAAAAACTAAAAAACAGGCATCTTATAGAATGGTACAATCATTCGTTGGCCAAAATCACCGATAGTGAAGTTGACGCTACGTTCCTGTTTGCTACCGATGAACAACCTGTCTTCAACAGGCAGTTCAATATGCTTATTAAAGACCTGCAAAAACGCATTGCTGAAAAATATGTAGCCTATATTTTTGCAGAAAACCCCAAACAACTCGAACGCCTGCGCAGCATCTTTGATGACGTAAGCGCTGATATTTTGTTTGTTCCGGTAAGCGTATCTATAAGCAAGGGTTTTATAGACCACGACAAAAAGGTTATTTGCTACACCGATCATCAGATCTTCCAACGCTACCATAAATATGTAGTAAAGCAGGCTTACAGCAAGGGCAAAGCGCTTACCATGCGCGCGCTGCGCGAACTGACCCCTGGCGACTATGTGACGCATATAGACCACGGCGTAGGCGTATACAGCGGACTACAAAAAATAGAAGTAAATGGCGCCATGCAGGAGGCGATACGTATCATATACCGCGACAACGATGTATTGTATGTAAACATCAACTCGCTCCATAAAATAACTAAGTATACCGGCAAAGAAGGCACGGTGCCGCGCGTAAACAAATTGGGTAGCGACGCATGGCAGAAACTAAAGAGCAAAACAAAGAAACAGGTAAAAGATATAGCCGCCGATCTGATAAAGCTTTATGCTAAACGGAAAGCATCGGAAGGCTTTGCGTTTTCGCCCGATAGTTATTTGCAAACAGAATTGGAGGCGTCGTTTTTCTACGAAGACACCCCCGATCAGGGCAAAGCCACTGCCGATGTGAAGCGCGACATGGAAGCTCCATCGCCCATGGATAGACTGGTGTGCGGCGATGTAGGTTTCGGAAAAACAGAAATTGCTGTTCGCGCTGCGTTCAAGGCTGTAGCAGATAGTAAACAAGCCGCAGTACTTGTGCCAACAACCATCCTCGCGTTTCAACACTACAATACCTTCAAAGAACGCCTCAAGGATTTTCCGGCCAACGTAGATTATGTCAATCGTTTTCGTTCGGCCAAAGAAAAGAAAGAGATATTCAAAAAGCTGGAAGAAGGTAAAATTGATATTGTTATAGGTACGCACGGCCTGCTGGGCAAGGAGGTAAAGTTTAAAGATTTAGGCATTTTAATTATAGATGAGGAACAAAAATTTGGCGTAGGCGCAAAAGAAAAACTACGAGAGCTAAAGGCCAGCGTAGATACGCTTACGCTCACTGCCACCCCCATACCGCGCACGCTACAGTTCTCGCTGATGAATGCCCGCGACCTGAGCATTATCAACACACCGCCGCCAAACCGCCAACCTGTGCATACCGAGGTAATGGTGTTTGATGAATATGCTATCCGCGACGCTATATACTTCGAGGCCGAAAGAGGCGGTCAGGTATTTTTTGTTCATAACAGAGTGCAAAGCCTGCCGGAAATGGCAGCGCTGCTCCGCAACCTTTGCCCCGACCTAACTATTGGTATGGCGCATGGGCAAATGGAAGGCCACTTGCTTGAGGAAGCGCTTTTCAAATTTATAGGCAAGGAATATGATGTGCTTTGCTGTACCAACATCGTAGAAAGCGGCGTAGACATTGCAAACGCTAATACAATCATTATCAACAATGCCCATCAGTTTGGTCTAAGCGACCTGCACCAGCTGCGTGGGCGAGTAGGTAGAAACAACAAAAAAGCTTTTTGTTATTTAGTGGCTCCTCCCATGAGTTTATTGCCCGGCGATAGTCGCAAACGCCTGCAAACGCTCGAACAATTTAATGAACTGGGCAGCGGTTTCCAGATTGCTATGCGCGACCTCGACATTCGCGGCGCAGGAAACTTGCTGGGCGGAGAACAGAGTGGCTTCATCGCCGAAATAGGCTTTGAAATGTACCAGAAAATACTTGCAGAAGCCATGCGCGAACTAAAAACAAGCGATTTCAAAGAGGTGTTTGCCGCAGAAATGGACCGCAAAAAAGACTATGTTCAGGATTGTACTATAGATACAGATCTGGAAATACTGATCCCCGATACCTACGTAGAAAACATTACGGAACGCTTGTCGCTATACACACAGCTCGACGATCTGGAGAATGAGGACGAAATGAAGAAATTTGCCACCGATCTTCAAGACCGTTTCGGGCCGATACCCCCTCAGGTGCAGGAACTATTCACCACACTAAGGTGCCGCCAGGTAGCCTGCGAACTGGGTTTTGAAAAGCTGATACTGAAAAACAAGCAGATGCGCCTGTATTTTGTCAACAATCCAGACTCGCCCTACTTCGAGTCCGACACCTTTAA
>CAZLPE010000042.1:0-25069 GCA_964561325.1 uncultured Flavipsychrobacter sp. | reverse complement strand
GCCTGTATTTTGTCAACAATCCAGACTCGCCCTACTTCGAGTCCGACACCTTTAATCATATACTGAAATACATACAAACCCAAACCAAAAACGCACACCTAAAACAAGTAGGTAAAAATTTCCTTTTAGTCGTCAACAACGTCAATAAAATGAAAGATGTATTGTGGTTTTTGGAAGGTATGGTTATGAAGGCAGTGAAATAATAGTAATTTCCCGACGTTCAATGACCAATTTATGAAAATACCACGATATGAATATAACCATAGTAACAACCATTTGAATTATTCATTCGAGAGCAATGGAATAAATGGCTGCATAAAAAAAGCTATTGTTTTCGAAATTCAAAACGTTGATGGCATTACCTATTTCAATCTCGCTTTTGGCGATTGGAATGAAAAGAACAACGAAATCAACGATAGTGCGATTTCTAATAATAAAGACACTGAAAAAGTACTTGCTACAATTGCTGCTGCCGTTATAGATTTCACTAATACCTACCCTGACATGCTTGTATATGCACAAGGAAATACACCTGCAAAAAACCGGCTTTACCAAATGGGGATAAATGCTAATCTTGAAGAAATTTCCGAACTTTTTCACATTTTCGGGTTTCAAAATGATAACTGGGCGCCATTCAACAAAAACAACAACTACGAGGCTTTTTTTGTTCTACGTAAAAAACGCTAAATTTGCATTATACCATTAAGTATATGAACTCCGCCAAAATGCTTTCGTCAAATAATAATTCTAATCCAACTGCAGAAAAAGTAATTGACTTCAGTAATGACCCTGTTTTTATAAAGAAAGGGTTGGAATCTCGTGCATTTCTCGAAAAAAATGGCTTTCCTAAAGAACTATTACAAATAAGAGACCAACAAGCTGCAATAAATAAAACAACCTAACCCTCCCCCCTACCTGCTCATCTGCTTATACTCGGTATTGCTTATCATTTTATAGTCGGGGGGTATCCTGAAAATCGCGTTGTCTATTGGCCCCGCTTCCAGTTTTGCGGCATCAAATCTCATCACTATATTGTTCTCATCGCGGTAAGAAAATCCAAGTGGCATAAACTTAGCTCCCGGAAATCGTTCGAAATATACTGCCTGTTCCGGATACCAGTCTTTGGTATACACCACATCCATTAGTGTGCCGTCTTTATATTTTACCTGCGCCTTATACGCTGTATAGCCGGCAACCTTTGCTGGCAATTCAGTTTCCCCAATTAGTTCAAAACCGCTGTATTTCTCCTGGCGCTTCTTCATTTCGCTCATTATAAGCTCTATAGCATACTTTTTCCCGTTCTGGCTTTGCAAACTATATACTGCGCTCGTTTGCGTGTTCAGCAATATCACATCCTGAAATCCATTGTCCAGCTTCAGATCCTTGCGCTCCTCCCCACCTTTGAACGAGAACGTATAGGTACCCTTTATCGGTTTACGCTCCGGCGACTCCAGCGAAACTTTAAACAACAAAGAACCCTCCGAAAACGGCTTCTGCGCAATTGCAGGAGCCGATGCCAATAATGCTAAAACAACAACAATTCTATACAGCATTTTCATTCGCTTTTTAGTGTATTCGGGCGCTTTGGAGCAAACCACAAAGGTACTTTAATCTATTAAAGTACTATTTTCATGCCAATCCATACCTATTAAACGCTAATTTATGTTTTCTGTAAGTTTTTGTAGTCGCTAAATGACGTACTTTGCTGTAAATTCAGTTTTATTCTATGCAATTACTTCCCAAGTTAAAGCGCTACAAAGGTTTCATTGCCGGTACGCTGCTTACCTCAACTGCATTTTTGTTCATCAAGGCGCGTACAAACGACCCCTATTTCGAAATTTCGAAAAATCTGGATATATACACCACCCTCTTCAAAGAACTCAACACCTTTTATGTAGACCCTATAGAACCCGGCAAACTGGTAAAGACCGGCGTAGATGCGATGCTCAACGATCTGGACCCCTATACCAACTACATCACAGAGTCTGACATAGAAGAATATGAGTTTATGACCACTGGCAAATACGGCGGCATAGGCGCCAGTATGCGCAAAAAAGGCGAAGATATTTATATAGGCGATGTATATGAAAATAGCCCATCGCAAAAAGCAGGTCTGCATCCCGGCGACCAGATAGAAACTATAGACAACCAACCAGTGCATGGCAAAACCATAGAAGAACTAAGCATGTTGCTGAAAGGCTCGCCCGGTACCCAGATAAAAATGAAGGTCAAAGATGCGTTCACTCATGCGGTATCCGATAAAATGATTACGCGCGGTGAGATAGAAATATCCAGCGTGCCCTACTTCAGCCTCATAGGTCCGCAAAACAATATTGCGTATGTACGCCTTACCCAATTTACACAAGGCTGTGCGCGCCAGGTGAAAGACGCCTACGACAGCCTGCAAAAGGCTCAACCAGCGCTAAAAGGTCTGGTGCTCGACCTTCGTAACAATCCCGGCGGCCTGCTCGATGAGGCTGTAAACCTTTGCAATGTATTTATAGATAAAGGCCAGCTTGTGGTAAGCACCAAGGGGAAAATTCCCGAAATGGATCACGAATACAAAACACCCACGACAGCATGGAATAAAGATTTGCCGTTAACTGTTCTGGTCAACCATTCATCTGCGTCATCGTCGGAGATAGTGGCGGGTACTATTCAAGACCTCGACCGCGGAGTAGTGATTGGCGAACGCTCTTATGGTAAAGGCCTCGTCCAAAACATCCGTCAGTTGGGCTTCAACGCGCGCCTCAAACTCACCATTGCCCGCTACTATACCCCCAGCGGACGCTGTATACAAGCCATAGACTATGCTCACCGCAACCCCGATGGCAGCGTTGGCAATGTGCCCGACTCGCTCAAAAAAACATATAAAACCAAGGGCGGTCGCACTGTGCGCAGCGGCGGCGGCGTAGAACCGGAAGTTGTAGTAAAAGATAACCCAATGAGTTCTATTGCGGTTACGCTCTACACCAAAAACTACCTTTTCGACTATGCTACAGAATATGCAAGCAAGCACCCTACCATTGCGCCCGCCGCTCAGTTTTTACTTACCGATGCCGAATACAATCAGTTTGTAAAATGGCTCGATAACAAAGATTATTCTTACAAATCAGAAACAGAAAACGGCCTCGATTCGCTGGTAAAAATGGCGTCGAAAGATAATGCCTACGAATCCGCTAAAGGCGAATTTGATGCGCTGCGCAACAAACTGGCGCACGATAAAAAACAAGACCTGCAAAAGCACAAAGAGCAAGTAAAACACATGCTCGAAAACGAGATCGCTTCGCGCTACTATTTCTTACGCGGACGTATAGCTCAGGGTTTGCAATACGACAAAGAACTTGATAAAGCCCTCGCGCTTATTGCAACGCCTGCCGAATACCAAAAACTATTGAAACCAGCGGGAAAATAACCCAACTACAATAACATTGCGCCAAAACAAAAGCCGGAAACAAAGGAGTAAATCCTGTTGTTCCCGGCTTTTGTTTATAATATGCCGCTAATATTCGCTAACGGGTACCGTCATATCCTGAGTTTCTTGCTTACTTAGTTTATAGGGCGTTCCGCCGCGCACAGGTTGTTGGTACACGGTATCGTATCCGTGCGAATAAAAATAATAGTCGCCATTTTTAAGCCCTGAAAAAACTGCCTCTACCTTACCTGCGCTATACGTGCAGGTGGCGCTATCGTCGTACAGGCCATTCGCGGGCGCATCTTGCGTATTGTATTTTACATAAACCTTCATGTCTATCAGGTCTTCCGATACCTGGTGGTGTTGCGGATACACTTTTAGCGTTGCGCTTCCGCCCTTGCCCCCAATACTGGTCTGGTCGTCGTGCTTACAACCTGCAATCGCCATAAGCGACATACAAAAAATCATCACTTTATTCATAGGATATCGTTTTGTTAGTGAATTTATTGTTTAGGTTCTGCAAATCTGGTATCGTGCAAAAACGCTGTATCGGTAAGTGTCTGTAAAAAACTTACTATCGCCTGCTTTTCTGCATCGGTCATTGCTATTCCTCCCGACAGCGAAGGGTCCAACGTCGGGCTATCAAATATACCAGTCCGGTAGCGCTCTACAGCCGCGTCAAGCGTTGTTATGCGGCCATCGTGCATGTAGGGCTTTGTTACTGCCACATTCCTCAACGACGGCACCCTGAATTTATACCTATCCGTAGCTTCGCGCGTTATATGGGCTCTGCCTGTATCGTTTATTCGGGCGTCTGGCTGCAGGCCATTGTTGCGATAAGAAAAGTCGCTGAACAGCGGTTCCGTATGGCAGCTTCCGCACTTCTGGCGAAATACTGTCAATCCCGATTTCTCCTGATCCGTAAATTCCGCTTCACCCCTCATATATCGGTCGTACTTAGCATCGGCCGATACCATTGCCCCCATAAACTGCGCCATCGCCTTAAATATGCGCTGCGAATTGATGGTTTCATCGCCAAAAGCTGCTTTAAAACGCTTCTTGTAGTCGGCATCTGTACCCAACCGCGTTATTATCTCCGGCAGGGTCATATCCATCTCCACATGGTTTTCTATGGGGTTTATTGGCTGGCTTTCCAGATTGTTTACGCCGCCGTCCCAAAAGTAAGCCGGATGCCAGGCCATATTGCTCAGTCCAGGTGTGTTTCTGGTGCCTAACAAATTGTTTATGCCATGACTTATCGGGTGATCCAGATGCGCAAATCCCGAAAACTGCTGGTGGCAGCTACCGCAAGACACACTGTTATCGCGCGATAGCCTACCATCGTAAAACAATTTGCGACCAAGCGCAAACCCATCTTGCGTCAGTTTATTATTTGCAAAGGTATAGCTGGGCTCCGGCCAGCCTACGGGCACACTAAACGCTATTGGTTCTTCGCTATCAGGCGATATAGTATCTTTCTTACACCCAACACTCGACAGCCAGCCTACGCCAGCCGCCAATGCTATGCACAACCCTATTTTTTTCATGTTCGAAAGTTATTATTTACCAACCACTTATTAAAGCCCTGCATAGGTAACGCTAAACATATTGGCATAATTGTCGGCCATACCTTTTGCCTCCGCTCCCGGCATTTGCACAGACGATGTAGAGGCAAAATTGATGATATTGGGCGACTTAAACAGCGCCAGCAAATCGCCGGTTATATGCACATGGTTCTCACCGCTTGTGGTCACCTTAATGGGTGTCGCAAAATTGAGCGTCACCGTCCTCAGCACGCTGTTGGCTCCGCTAAATCCGCCGAAATGAAATACCAAACCCTTATCCAACTGGCCCGATTGTGGCGAAGTACCCTCCATCTTAAACATGATATATCCGGTATTCCACGACCAAAACATGCCATTTGATGGATCGAGCGCCCCTGTTTGCGCGCCCGACACATTCCGCAAACTATCTACGCCAATGGTAAATGTTATGCCTGTATACGTGCCCGCGGGAACCGTTGCCAGATCGAACGCCCTCGATGCAGCATCGCTTTGCTGCACCAAATGGTAACTCTCTGCTTCCGTATACGGATTGTAAGCGGCATTCAACTTAATATTGCTGATATAGTAGTTGAGTTTCGATACTTTAAACGAATCGCCATGCTCGTTCAGATACCACTGATTGTCTAGGTTCAAACTACTCGACCCTACATTATTAAAAAACTCAAGCTTCACTACACCGTTGCCCGTAGGCGTATTATTTTCTTTTTCTTTTGTACAAGAAGCTATCATGCCCATTAATACCAACGACAGGGCCATCAATTTCATTTTCATTTGTCTATTTTTTTGTCTTTAGTTGTTGCTCTTAATTGCTCATTTTCTATTCCCGCCACCTCAGGCGCTCTAAGCTGCACCTCAACACATCGGTAATAGGTGTAGTAAAGTTAAGGACTAAGCTGAATATAAAGCTCAATATGCGCTCGCTATCTGCTTATACATTAATCGTTACCTGCTATGGCGCATACTTAAAGTTCAATTTCTTGCCGGCAGTTGTTCCATCATGGTCTATTGTTGCTATCAACTCCATTTTTAGCGTCATGCTATTGGCTCCGCCTATTACCCAGGCATTATCTACATCAAACTTGTCGGCATGACCATGCACTGCCACATCATACACTACAGTGTTGGTTGCCGAATCCGACACCCTAATTTCGTATCCATGCATCTCGCTGGGGTACACAATTGTTGCTTTTACCCTTACGCTATCGCCATCGCGATAGAGCTGCCCAACGGCAGGAGATGTAATGGTAAATGTTACATTTGCCGCATCGGGCGTTGTGTTGTCTTTTTTCTGGCAGGCGCACAAACTCGTGCACATTACTGCGATCGCTATTAAATATTTCATGAAAAATTGATTTTAAAATAGAAGAAAAATACCGGCTTCTGCTTTTTGTCCGGTTGTCACATTTCCGGCGCTGTAGCGTTGACTTACGGGCAATTGCCACGTAGCCTTAAAACCTATCTGTTTATAAAACACCTGCACACCCGCCGACATAAAGCACATATAGCCGCCGCTTTGCTCATTGAGCCACTTGCGCGTATAGTTGTCGTAGTCGTGCAGCGCATATTCATACCTGACACCCAACTGCGGCATCACAGTTATATCGCTCCATGCCTTTGTATAAAAACCCGTAAGGCCTGCGCTTGCTGTATTGCCGTATTTATAGTCGTCTTTGTTAGACGTTGTAAACGTATATGCTCCGTCTGCATTCAAGCCATATTTACTATGCCGTAGCGTATAATTGGCGTTCACCATAATGTCGGTCGATCCGGTACCCGGCTGCATATTGGGCAGGCCGCTTTTGTCGGTCACGCTCATACCGTCGTGCTTGCCGGTGGGCAGCTTTACACCTACTCCCGCATACAGTAGTTGTTGCCAGCCGCCGGTTTGTTTATCCATCGCTACCCTGTTTACCATCAGCGTTACATCGCCAATGCCCGACCTCGCTACGTTTACGCTGTCCTGTTTGTATACGTTGTATTGATACGGAATAAACACAAAAGCCTGATAGCGTTTTCCCAGCGCATACCTGCCCCATAGCTGCATGGTCTGGTATTCGCTTGTGGAATGCACCTTTGGTTTGTTTTCAAACGGCGATGGAAAAAGTCCGGTAAAGGCGTTGTACTGATACTGAATGCCAATAAAATTCCATTGCTGACCGGGCAATATGCCCAAATACTGATTGCTTGCCGAGCAGCCGCACAAATCGCACGCGCTCGCAACGCTGCCCATCAACAGGGCAAACGGCAATAAAAAATACTTCATAAACTTATGCTGCTAAAAAGTAACTGTAAATAGCATACAAAGCCCGTTCCGTGCCCTGATGGGCGCTAAGGCTTTCCTACGCATTGATGTGAAACAGAAACTATTAGCAGGTGGGCGGGTGAAAGATAGACCCGGCAGGACGATAAAGTATTGTCGATTCTTTGCTCAATAATACTGGCTTAATTGCATAAGCCGGTTCAAAAGACAGTGAGATTAACTGGGGCAACACAAAACTCGTTACTTCATCCAATACCAGTTTCGACGCTGTATTGCGGCTTCCTTTATTATTATCAGCCTTGTTCAGTTGCTTTCCCAGATAGCATTTGCCGCAACATTTCTTTTCAGGGCGCGCTCGGTTTTCGCAAAGGTTATTTACTATGTAGTCCTGATTAGCATAAAACTGCGCCACTACCACCACCTGATTAAAGGTCTGTAATAAAATGCCCAACATGGCTAATATGGCAATCAGTTTTTTCAATTTTCGTTATAACGCTATCCCGCTTTATAGATTGAGTTCCCAAAGGTAATTGTTAATCAAACTGAAAATTATGAGCAAAGTCATAATTGTGCAAGTTTATTTAGGCGCCGCACTCACAAACAAAACGGGCCGGGAACTCAATCCCGACCCGCTCTAAAACCTTATTAATTTTTACTTATTCCTCAATTACAAATCGAACAGTAGTGCGCTCTGAAGCTGAACGAACGTTCAACAGATAGGCGCCTGCAGGAAGCGATGCGTTCAGTGAAACGCGCTCATTCACTACGCCATTATGCGCTGTTACTACTCCGCTGTATACTGTTCTGCCCAGCATGTCAACCACTTCTACTGTCAGGTTTTCGTCGGTTGCAGTACCAAGTTTACCTTTCAGCGTAAATGTACCATTGTTAGGATTAGGCATCAATGCAAACTCTGCTTTCGCTGTTGCCACCTTACTGCTTACAGTAAATGTTACTGCATTAACAGCTGCTACATCGCCGCAAGGGCTTACTATTTCACAACTTACTACATCATTGTTGTTCAACTCATTTGTAGTAAAGGTGGCTTTGTTAGCGCCTTCTACAGCAGCGCCATTTACTACCCATTGGTAGCTTGCGCCCATAGTGGTGTTAGCTTGTGTTGCAGTTAAGGTAACAGTCTGACCTTCGGTAATATTAGCGCCAGGAGTAGCAGCAATAAACGCCGGCGCTATTGGAGCCGATACGATGATCTGAGTTGAATAGTTTTCAAAACCGGTAGCCGTTGGCACAGTGTAGTAGATGACCGCCTTACCTGGGGCAATACCCAATGCTACGCCTGTTTCTTCATTTACAGCTACTATCGAGTTGTCGGTGGTGTACCATTTACCGCCGGGCACATCTTCAGTAAGTACTATCGTAGATCCTTCACATACTGTGCGCGTACCGTTTGCAGCCCTGCAGAATGGTACCAATACAGAAGAAGAAGCTTTACAACCTGTACCCAATGTATAAGTGATGTTGGTAGAGCCATTAAGCGCGCCTGTTACTAAACCAGTTGTTGGGTTGATGCTTGCTATAGTTGGGTTAGAACTTGTCCAGGTACCGCCCGGAGTAGCATTTGCCAATGTTATAGTAAGACCTGAACAAACGCTGGTAGGACCTGTGATAGCCGACAATGGATTAACAGTAAGTGTTTTTACAGACATACAGCCAGTAGGCAATGTATAAGAAATAACAGGAGAACCCGCTGACACGCCGCGCACGGAACCTGTTGTTGCCCCTACAGTTGCTATACCTGTAGAGCTGCTCGTCCAGCGTCCGCCGCCAACACCGCAACTCAGCGTTATTGCCTGTCCGGCGCATACCTGCGACAAACCGGTAATTGGGCCAAGGCTATTTACCAATATTCCCGCAGTCGTGCGGCATCCGGTACTTGTTATCGTATATGATATGTTTGCTGTACCGCCCGATACGCCGGTAACGATACCTGTACTCATACCTACGCTACCTATCGTTGGGTTGCCGCTGCTCCATGTACCGCCCGGTGTTGGGTTGGTAAGCGTAACTGTTTGACCTACGCAGGTGCTACCCGGCACTACTATTGGCGTAGATGGATTGACAATTACCGTTTTGGTAGAGATACATCCAGAAGGCAGTGTATAGTAAACCGTATCAAAACCACTCACAAGACCGGTAAGCAAACTGCTGGCCGAGTCGATTGTTGCAATACCCAATCCACTTGGGGTACTCCAGGTACCGCCGCCTATCGGGTTAGAGAGCGTTATAGACTGTGCCACACACACGCTGCCGGGGCCTGTAATCTCAGATCTTGGATTCACCGCTACCAATGCTGTAGTGAGGCAACCAGTGCCTGTAGTATATGATATGATAGCCACGCCGCCAGAAATACCTGTTACTACTCCTGTAGTTGAACCTATTATGCCTATCGTTGGGTTGCCGCTGCTCCATGTGCCGCCTGCAGTTGGGTTAGTCAGTGTTATTGTCTGACCAACGCAATCGCCGCCCGGTACTACCGTTGGCGTCAGCGGGTTGATAGTGATAGACTTGCTGGTAATACAACCTGTAGGCAACGTATAGGTAATGATTGATGTTCCTGCTGCAATACCCGTTATGAAACTTGTTGCTGAATCGACAGTGGCAATACCCACGCCACTCGGGCTACTCCACGAGCCGCCGCCAACGGCGTCGGTCAATGTTATGGATTGCCCCACACATACGCTCGAAGGCCCTACTATAGGCGAAAGTGGATTCACATAAACAAGGAAAGTTGTTCTGCAACCCGTGTTTGTTGTATAAGATATGTTTGCAGTTCCACCCGAAATTCCGGTTACCAAACCATCGCCGCTGCCAATAGTGGCAATCGTCATATTACCGCTTGTCCAGGTGCCTGTTCCCGGTGTAACATTAGACAGTGTGATCATTTGACTTACACACACATTGTTTGGTCCGGTTGTTACAGACAATGGATATACTGTTACTGTTTTTGTAGTACGGCAACCTGTGCTTAATGTATAGGTTATAACCGTGGTGCCTGCGCTAATGCCCGAGACAAGACCAGTATAAAACTCTATGGACCCTGCCGCCGGAGCGCTACTTACCCAAGTACCTGCCCCGACCTCTACCAGTTTTATAGCCTGCCCTACGCACACCGTAGACGGACCGGTAATATCTGATAACGGATTAACCATCATTGGTCTTATATCGCGACAAACGCCTAATGTGTAGGTAATTGGCACATAGCCGCCTGTTACGCCAAACACAACGCCCGTAGAAGAACCAACGGTAGCAATGGTAGTATTATAGCTGGTCCACACGCCGCCGGGCACCCTGTCTGTAAGTGTAACAGACTGTTGGTTACACAAACTTGTTGGTCCTGTAATCAATGCAAACGCATATGCCGACATTGTTTTGGTAGTGTAGCATCCGGTGCCTAATGAATAGGTGATAGTAACCATACCGCCGCTTACGCCGGTAACCAGACCTGTAGACGAGCCTACCGTAGCAAGCGATACGTCGCTGCTGCTCCAGGTGCCGCCCACTGCCGGATCTATCAATAATGTAGTTTGCTCGCCGCAAATAGTATTGTTGCCAGTTATTGCAGGCACAGTATTTACTACGTTTACAATGGTAGACGCAGTACAACCGCCGGGCAATATGTAGAATATAGTTGCAGAACCAGCAAACCTGCCGGTAACAATACCGGTAGTGCTGCCTATGGGCGCTACTGCGCTATTGCTACTCAACCATGTGCCGCCGCCTGTGTTGGTAAGTGTAGTGGTAGTGCCTGAACATAGACTGGTTACGCCGCTAATAGCAGGAGGTATAGAACCCACTGTTATAGTGCTTGCGCATCCGGTGCTAATGGTATAAGATATAGTAGCAGTACCTGCTCTTACCATTGTGACAACACCAGTAGCCGAACCAACTGTAGCTATTGCTGTGTTGCTGCTGCTCCAGTATCCGCCGCCGGTGCTGTTGCTAAGTGTTGTAGTTGTAGTTACGCAAGCAGTAGTGGTACCTGTTATTGCCGATGGCAATGGTAAAACAGTTACTGTGTACAACGACACGCAACCTGTGCTTAATCCATAGGTAATAGTGGCAACGCCGGTGCTTACCGCTGTAACCAAACCAGATGAAGAACCAACTGTGGCAACGCCAGTGCTACTGCTGCTCCAGGTTCCGCCAATAACTGTATTGGTAAAGGTGCGGTTTGATCCCAAGCAAAGCGTTGGCGAGCCCACGATTGCAGCTGGAAGTGGATTGACCAACATTGGTCTGGTAGTGATACATCCAGTAGGCAGTGTGTATGTTACAGTCACATTACCCGGCACAACGCCAGTTAATATACCCGTAGTCGATCCTATTGTTGCTATAGCTGTGCTGCTGCTTGCCCATGTACCGCCGCCTGTATTGGTGAGCGTTACCGGGAAACCCACGCACGAAGAAATCGGACCGCTGATAGACGATGGTAATGGATTTACTGTGAATGACGACGTAGTAAGGCAACCTGTTCCTAAACGGTAGGTTACTGTTACCGTACCGGCAGTCATTCCTGTTATTTGTCCGGGACCAGTAATAAATGTTGCAATTGCGGGGTTGCTGGTGCTCCAGAATCCACCGCCTGCGTCAGTAAGATTAGTTGTAAGCCCGATACATACATTTGGGGTACCGGCTATTGGGTTAGGTAAAGCCTTAACTGTAACGGTACGGGTAGTAATGCAGCCTGTACCCAGTGTATAAGTGACAATCGATGTACCGGCGCCAACACCCGTAACAAGACCCGAACTCAAACCTATTGTTGCAACTGCGGGATTACCGCTGGCCCATGTGCCACCGCCACCGTCTGTAAGTGTGGTTGTAAGACCAAGACATACAAATGAAGTACCGGTAATGGTAGAAGGCAATGGATTAACTGTGATGCTCTTTGTAGTAGTGCAACCTGTATTTAATCTATACGTAATGGTTGCCGTACCGGGCGCTGTGCCATATACCAAACCTGAGTTTACACCCACGTTGGCAATACCTACATTTGTGCTTGCCCAAGTGCCGCCAAGACTGGCATCGGTAAATGTTGTGCTCAATCCCTGACATATTGCCGATGCGCCGCTGATTGTAGCGGGCAATGGATTTACTGTTACGTTACGCACTGCCATACAGCCCGTGCCCAATGTATAGGTAATCACTGATGTGCCGGCAGAGATGCCAGATATTATACCTGTGCTTACACCAATAGTAGCTACCGCAGTATTACTACTGGTCCAGGTGCCGCCGCTGGTCGAGTTGGCATAAACTGTCGTAGATCCAACACAAACCTTTGGTATACCTATAATTGTTGCAGGCAGTGGGTTAACGGTAACGTTGAGCGTTGCTGTACAACCTGTGCCTAACTTATAGGTTACTGTTGCATAACCGGCAGTATAACCGGTAAGAATGCCTGATGTAACGCCTACATTAGCAACGCCGGTTGAGTTGCTGAACCAGGTACCGCCTGCATCTGCATCGGTAAGCGGTGTGGTCAACGAAGCGCATACCGCACTTGAGCCGCTTATTGGAGCTGGCAGTGGATTTACAGTTACCACTTTGGTTGTGGTACAACCGGTACCCAAAATATACGTAATTGTGGTTGTGCCTGCGCTTACGCCTGTCACAACGCCAGTAAATGTATCTACAGTTGCAGTGCCTGTGCCGCCGCTGGTCCACGTGCCGCCGCCTGTGCCAAAAAGCGTAGTAACGCCTGCAACGCACACTGAAGCCGTACCGGTAACTGCTGACGGAAGTGGATTAACAATGATTAAAGATGTGGCCGCACACCCTGTAGGTAACTGGTAAGAAATAGTTGCAGTGCCCGCTACTACTCCCGTTACCGTACCCGATGTTGAACCCACCGTCGCGGTAGCCGGTCTGTTGCTTATCCACACGCCTCCGGTGGTAGCATCGCTTAGCGTAACACTCGTAGCCGGACATATTGCCGAGCTGCCGGATATTGCTGCCGGTGTCGGATTGACTGTCATTGCCTGAACACGCAAACAACCCGTGCTAAGCGTATAAGTAATATTTACTGTTCCTGAGCTTACGCCAGTAACTCTGCCTGTTGTACCAACTGTTGCAACGCCGGTAGAGCCGCTGCTCCACACGCCGCCAAGCGTAGCGTCGGTAAGCGCTACTGTGCTGCCTGTACAAACTGTTGTTGGTCCGCCTATTACTGCGGGCAACGGACGAACCGCCATTACTGTTGTAGTGCGGCAACCGGTAACCAATGTATAGGTAATATTTGCAGAACCTGCGCTTACGCCGGTGGCTACGCCAGTTGTAGAACCTATAGCTACGATAGCAGAATTACTGCTGCTCCATGTGCCGCCGCCAGAACCCGAAAGGGTTGTTGATAAGCCTGCGCACACCGGCGTTACACCGGCTATAGGCATTGGCAACGGATTAACGGTAACCACAGTAGTGTTGATACATCCGGTAGCCAATCTGTAGGTTATTTGTGCAGTACCCGCGCTAACGCCGGTTACAATGCCTGAAGAGAATATAATGGTAGCAACAGCCGTATTGCCGCTGGTCCAGGTGCCGCCTGCTGTTGCGTCTGTTAATGTGGTTGTTTTACCTACGCACACCGCAGTTGTGCCGCCAATAGCGGCGGGCAGTGCATTTACGGTGGCAGTTTTAATAACTCTGCAGCCGGTAGATAAGGTATAAGTTATAGTGGCGTTGCCTGCCGATACGCCCGTTAGTACGCCGGTTGTGGCGCCTACAGTAGCTATGGCCGTATTGCTGCTGCTCCATGTGCCGCCCGATGTTGTAGAAGAAAGCGTAGACGACAGACCCGCACATACCACCGCTGTTCCGGTTATAGCGCCGGGTAGTGGATTTATTGTAGCCGTAGTATAGGCTTTACACCCTGTGACAAGCGTATAAGTAATAGTAGCCGACCCTGCCGCAACGCCTGTCATTACACCGCTGGTAGCGCCTATTGTCGCTACTGTGGTTGGGCTGCTTGCCCAGGTGCCGCCGCCTGTATTAGTTAAAGTTGTAGTAGAGCCCACGCATACTACCGGTGTGCCGGAAATAGGTGAAGGAAGAGGGTTTACTGTTATTGCTAATGTTGCAAACCCGGTAGGAGCTGAATAGGTGATAACAGCTGTACCCACAGTAACCCCGGTAAGTACGCCTGTGCCGGAGCCTATTGTCGCAACGGCCGTATTGCTGCTTATCCACGATCCGCCAATTGTAGCATTGGCAAGCGTGGTTGTCAAGCCTTGACAAACCCTGTTGCTACCCGTAATAGCAGATATTGCTAATGCTAAATTAGGTAACGCAATCATTAAAGCACACCATATAAGGTACCTGCTTAATCGATGATACTTGTTTTCATTTTCTTTACTTCGCGCTTGTTTCAAAGCAGTTGGTGAGAGGAGATGTTGATTCATAATTTTGTTTTTAAACGTTAATTGAATGCAAAGAACTACGAAAATAGACGCAACAATTACGGATACCACCCATAACCATTGCGTATATATTTTATAAAAATAGGTAAATATTTTGAAAAACAATAGCTGATTGGCAAAAAACCAAAGAATCTAACACAAACTTGGTATTAAAAGGTGGTTTTTATAGATTTTCAGCTTGACTAATGCCTTGTTAATCGCCTATCTACAAAAACGAATTGTATATAGCTACGGTATTACGCATTGTATTTTTTCACTGCCGCCCACTACCGCTATTCAACAACCGATATCATTTTATTAACAAACCCGCATTTACAAGCAGACCAGCTTCCTGTTCAATAATCCGCGCTTTTACCCCGGGCGCCATCATCCGCCATACTGCTGTAGCAGCGCTTTCAGCTTTGCGCTGTTTTGTTTGTAATCTCCAAACGCTATCATTCGCTTTCTTGCGTTCGCGCCCAGCCGCAGCCTCAAGTCTTCGTCGGCAACAAGCGTCCTGATTGCATCGGCCAGCTCATCTATGGTTTTGGGTTGCACCAGCAGTCCGTCGGCTCCGTTCGTTATCACTTCGTTGTGCCCGCCCACTTCAGTGGCTATACAGGGCAACCCGCTTGCCATTGCTTCGAGCAGCGAATTGGCCATTCCTTCATTATAACTCGGCAACACAAACCCATCCGATGCCCGCAGCACGCACGCCAGATCGTCGGGCGACAAACTACCTATATAAAATAACCGGTCTGTTATCCCCATCTGCTTGCCCATATCCTCGAGATCCAGGGCATCGGGGCCTAAGCGGCGCGGCGCCACCATGAGCAGTTGCCATCCGTCAAAATCACTACTAAGCAGTTTTACCGCCTCCAGTAGCTCCACCCAACCTTTCAACACTATAGGGGTAGCCACGCAGGTCAGGTACTTTATATTTTCCGCCATCTTAAAACGGCGCCTTATCTCGCAGCGTTCATTATCATCGGTCACCGGTCTAAATCTGGTATGCTCAATGCCGTTGTACACAACCTCTACACTACGCTCCTTACCGGGTTCCATCCACTTTTTTGCATCGTTGCCCAGATTTCGGCTATTAGCCATAAGCAGATCCACTTTCTCAAACACCAACGGAAAATGCGCCTGCAAGGCTGGGTTTTGCTCCGGCCACGCATGCACATCGTCGCCGCGCGCTATTGCGGCAATCTTTACATTGAGTTGATCTTTTACCCTGCTGGCTATGTAGGCATTGTCGGTAAGAAAATGTGCATAAAGCCAATCGGCATTGTGGAGCGCGGGCGTTTTCTTCACAAACCGCAATAACGACCGCACCGCTCTATCGAAATAACCCTCCTTGAAAAAACGGCTGGGCATACGCACAAACATGGGCACCGCATATATTTTCACTCCTTCGTACTCCTCAAAATACACACTGTGCGCATCATAGCCGTCGCGCCAGTACTGATGATACTTATGCAACCCAAAGGGCGGGTACCAATTGTGGTAGGTAAGCACATGACAATCTACCCCTAATTGCTGCAATGCCTTGACCTGCTGATGTATAAACACCCCATTGTTCAGCGCATTCTTGCGCGGATAATTACTGGTTAGCACTAATACTTTCACGCCCTATATTGTGGTTTTGCTATTGGAAATTCCTATTTGTCCCTATTATTTTTTAAACATTTTCAACGCCCAGGGTGCAAACAATATCATGTGGTAATAAGCCGCTTCTTTCACATTCACTTTCTCTGAATATCGTATATAATCAGGAAACTGCCTCAGATAATGCCTGAAACGCGCCAGTCCCTTCAGGCCCGACGCATGATGTATCAGTTTCACCTTTGACATCTCCAAAAGCCTGCGCCTGATTTGCTTTGCGTATTTAAAGTGAAAATATTCATTAATTTCTTTGTACAACCTGAACAACTGCGCATCGCCTATCTTAATGTACTCGGGCGATTTAGATATGCCGCCAGAATGGTTGCGGTACACAGCCATATCCTCTGCAAAATATTTCACCTTGCCTTTGTCGGCCAATAATAACTGGATACAAATATCACCGCTTTTAATATTGGTATATACCGGCGGCAATGGACGAGGAAGTATGTTTCTGAAAAAAAGCGTAGGCGTAGGCATTATGTTGCGCTCTGTCTGTATAATATCGTCTATGGTATATACATCGCCTCCTTTGCGGGGATATTTGTTTTCAAAACAATTACCCATCTCGTCTATGATCTGCACATCAGAAAAACACAATGTAAAATCTGGATTGGCCTCCATAAAGTCAAACTGCTTTTGCAACTTATGTGGATCCAGCCAATAATCATCGCCCTCGCAAAAGGCAATATACTTGCCATGGCATGCAGCATGTATTCTCAGATCGTTTTCCAACACGCCGTAGCGCTTGTCTGACGGCAAAAGGTTTATAATATGCGGGTAGCGTGCGGCATAATCTTCACATATCTTTCGAGTATTATCGGGACTCATATCCTCGCCGATAACCAACTCAAAATCAAAATTTACTTGTTGATTTACTATACTTTCAATAGCCTGGCCAATAAATTGCTCATGGTTGTAGGTTATCAGATATACGCTAACCATTTTCATGTGAAAACCCGCTCCTTTTATAATTGGGGCGTAAAGCTACAAAATCTATTTTTCAAGACTCTGTATTAATTAAACAAGTACAACCGGCTATGACCAAAGCGTAGCGCTATCCCAGATCTATTTCAGTATTGTCGCCTATATTCAGACTTTGGCTCAGCCCACGCACATAGGCGTCGTTGCCTATTATAGACGAATTGAGCACAACTTGCTGCAATTCTGCATACGAACCTATTATAGAATCTTTAATGATAGACGATTCTATTTTGGTATGCTCGCCAATACTCACGTTCGGACCTATGATACAATGTCTGATAACGCAGCCCTCAGCAATATTAACCGGATGTATGATAACCGTAGTATCGTATTCCTGTGTAGCCTTTTCCGGATGTTCTTCCTCCATTTGCTTTAGCAGCGTTGCATTGGTAGATAGCAACGTCTCCTTTTTGCCGCAGTCGAACCAGTTATTGACCCTGAATGCGTGTATCTTTATACCATCGTCTATCATATGCTGCAAAGCATTGGTAAAATGGTATTCTCCGTTCTCATCGGCCTTGCCATTAAGGTTCCTTTCGAGCGCAGCATACATGGCTTCCGATTCCTTGATGTAATAAATACCCACCATAGCCATGTTCGACTTAGGAATCAATGGTTTTTCTACCATTCGCATTACCATATCTTTATCGTTGAGCTCAGCTACCCCAAAACTCCTCGGATCATCTACCTTACGCACCCCTATTTGCGACACCTTGCTACTTATGATTTCGGACACATTATAGTCGCACACTGTATCGCCCAATACAATCATTACCTCATCGCCTATGGCAGCCTCGCGGGTTAGCCATATGGCATGGGCAGTGCCGCGGCGGTCGTTTTGGTTTACAAAAGTATGCTTAAGGTGAGGGTAAGTCTTATCTATATACCGCTGTATCTTCTCGCCAAGGTATCCTATCACAAATACAAACTCTGTAACGCCTGCCTCGAGCAACTGGTCTACAATAACGCCAAGAATAGTTTTGCCTGCAATTGGTATCAATGCCTTTGGCTGAGTGTACGTAAGCGGACGCAGCTTAGTACCGGCGCCGGCTACAGGAATAATAGCTTTCACAAACAGTATTTAAGCTGTAAATGTAAGGGATTAATACCAACCGAACGCTCGCACGATAAGCTAAATTTAGGTTAGCCGGCCAACAATGTACCGACATCAACTTTGTGCCGAGCAACCGCAGCTAATGCCTCCTCCGGTTTGCTCTCTTTATCTTGCTGTTGATAAATGCAATCCGGATTTTAGTCTTTATCCTTTCTAACCGGTATGCCCACCGCCTTACTAATAATTTCCAACTTGTTTGTTCGCCCACTTTAATAATAAAATCCCCGACCCTTTACAGGATTTCAGGTAGCTTTCTATGGTTTCAAAATGTAGTTTGCGCTGGCTCAATTTAGGGTCGGTAATGTCTGGGCAACAACTTCACAGGCGGATCTGAAGTGCATTACTACATTAAAAAGAGCAACAACGCAAAGACAATATTTTGCCGACGGCGCAGCACCCACAATTTAGGGAACGGTACGTTTTTTTGAGGGAACGGTCAACGATTTGTTAAGCAAGGTGAGCCGGCAACCAAAACTCCACGCGCGCCCCCTTGTTTATCCTATCGGGATAGGCGTCTGTTATCTGTAGTTTCAACTCCTGACCAGCCATCTTACCTATCAGATCCAGTCGCTGTTCGGTCATTTTCATACCCTTACTTATATGCGACTTTATATTCACATCGCTACTTTCTTTAGATCGCTTCATGCCTATGCCATTATCCGTGATGGTTACCTTCAGTTTGTCCTCCCCACTCTTTTCTATGGTTACGTGCACATATCCGGGTTCGGTCATTGGCAATATGCCATGCCATATAGCATTTTCTATAAATGGCTGCAATAGCATTACTGGTATCAGGGTTTCATCGCCGTCTATTTCGTCGCTGACTTCAATATCGAAAGTCAGCCGATCGCCAAACCGAAAACTCTCCATAGTAAGATACAATTGCAGATAGGCTACCTCCTCGTCTATAGGTATGTACCGCTTTGACGAGATATCAAGGTTCATACGTATTAACCGTGCAAAATTAGATAGGTATAAATTAGCCTCGTGTTTATCGCTGTTGTTTATAGAGTGTTGTATAGAGTTCATTACATTAAAAATAAAATGTGGGTTCATCATTGTCTGCAATGCCTGCTGCTCCAGATTAATGATTTGATCCCGTAGCCTTAACTCCTCATTACGTTTTTTGTTAACTATTTTGTTCCTGTACCGCACCGCCGCCACCACAATAAATACCAGTGCGCTTATGCATAACGCCGCAAACCAATTGGTTTTCCAAAAAGGTGTAAGTATCGTAAATCCGTAACTGACCGGCTCGCTCCAGGCGCCATCAAGTATCCGCGCCCTTACCTGAAATTTATAGCTCCCCGACGGCAAATAAGGAAAATCTACCGCGGTATTCTGCGTTTCTACCCAAGCCTGGTCAGCATTCAGCCGGTATTGATACCGAACGCTGTTTGCCGCCCGAAAGGCTATAGCAATAAATGAAAATCGCAATGAATTGCTGTTGTGATTCAGCTCTGCGCTACTGTCTGCCGACAACTCTTGCCCTTTGCATGTAACATTAGTAATATGCAAATTTGGAATAAGCGCCGAAAAATCGGCGGCGCGCGCATTCAATATGGTCACCCCTCGCGATGTAGCTACGCATATATCGCTATCGTCGGCATACACATCGTTCACCGCATTAGACGATAAACCGTTGGCTGTGGTATATACTTTCAGTTTGGCAATGGCGCCATTGCGATACACGCAACTGGTAACGCCAAATGCTGTGGCAATGTAGATATTGTCGGCATGCACAAAGATTCTTTTGCAGATATTGCTCGACAGGCCGTTTTGCTGGGTCAGTTTGTAGGTAATAACGCCATCCTTAAAAAACACTACGCCCTGCCCGTAGGTAGCAAATAGCATTGTGCCGTCGCTTAGCTCGGCTATACTGCTTATCTTCTCGTATGCAAAATCAGTTACCGTCTTTTCCTTTTTTATGGTAATACCGTCGTAGCAAAAAACCCCTATTGCTGTACTGTACCACAACTCCTGCTTACTGTTGGCAAATATGGCATACTTGCGCACATAGTTATCGTCTATCGACTTTAGCATTCGGGCTTTAGCTTCCTTTAAAAAAAACGTACTATCAAACACTATCTGATAACTCATAGTAGCAGCCAAACCATTTTTATAGCTGCAAATATCTTTTAATGCATAATTGGTGTTCATCAATTTTTCATGGGTGGAGTAAAACTGAACCAATTCTGATTTTGCAGTTTTCCTGTCATACATTGCCAAGCCTACATCTGTGCCAAAAAAAAATTTATCGTCTACCGGGAGTATTTTTACTACGCGGTTGTACAAACGTTCGTTAGCGCTTTGCCAGAATAGTTTTGCCTCATTATTTTCAATTACGGCAACTCTGCCGGCATTCATACCAACATATATCAACCCTTTGCTGTCTTTTTTAACAGAATAAACAAAATTGTCTATCATGCTGTTTTCTTTGTGGTACTGCTTCGATATTCCTTTCCACGACTCAAGCATATAAATGCCATTATTAAGGGTACTAACCCATGTATTACCTTCATTATCGCGCACCACGCCAGATGTAGCGTCGCCATCTAAATACTGAACAGGATTTTTGCTGGGATCATTGTAATCGAAGTAATAGACGCCCTTTCCTCCGGTTGCCAACCACAAACCACCATGGCCGTCGTGGTACATAAAATACATATCTGCATTCTCAATCGTTAGCCGGCCTTGTTTAGATGAGGTAGAAAGCGCTAATGGCACAAGCAGTTTGGTAACTGTGTCGCGTAGTTTCATGATGCCCTGCGGCCCTAAAAACAATACTGCGCTATCGCCCATACGAGCAAAGCAACTGTTGAAATAGGCCATAAATTTTATTCTTTTCCCAGCATCTTCGTACACAATTCCACCCACAGAATTCGTGTTGGCCTGTGCGCCGTCTAAATAGGTAAAACGCCCGGCTGTGTCTAAACGCAGATACCCGGCAAGCGATGTAAACCAAAGATTGTGCCTGCTATCTTCATAAAAATAATGTAACGAACTGCGATGCGACAGCCTGGCAAGCATACTGTCGTTTCCTCTGTTGTAGAATTTGCCATTCAAGTAGTACGACAATGCGCCGGTAATACCCAAAAACCAGATTCTACCTTTCGAATCCTGAGCTATGCGCAGTATTTCGTTCTCGCCAAGGCCATCATAAATGGTGTAATTTACAAACCGGCTACCATCGAAGCGAGATACGCCATCGGGCGTGCCAAACCATAAAAAACCCTGATTATCCTGAATAAGCGTGTATATCGTAGAGCTTGGCAATCCATCGTTAACGCCAAAATGCCTCAGCGAGGTTTCTTGAGCCATTGCACAACAACAAACCAAAACAAAGCATAGCGCTATAAATGCAGTCTTTATGTATCCTACAACTGCCATATTACCGAGTATACTGTTTGGCTTTCTCCATTAGCTCGGGCGCACGACGGCGCGATACTGCTAAAACCCGATCATCGTCCATTATCACTTGTATATCATCGTCTACGGTTATTTTTCGCAGGTGCCGCAAATTGATTATGCTCGACTTATGAATGCGCACAAATCCCGCCTCGCTAACCAGGTATTCAAATTCCTTTAGCGTTTTAGACAGCACCACCTTCTGCTGACGATCCAGATATACAGATGTATAGTTGTTTTCCCCTTCCAGATACAATACATCATCTATACTCACTATTTTATAACCGTCATTGTCGGGCAATGTTATGTTTCTGATGGCGCCCGGCCGCTGCAACATGCTTACCAGATTACCTACTACAGAACTGTAGTTTTCATGAACGCCCCTTGTCCGCATAGCCTGTATACGCACAAGTTTTTCCTCAACCTTTATTAGCTCGTTGATATCTACAGGCTTCAATAAAAAATCTACCGCCGATGCCTTAATTGCATTTAGGGCGTATTTTTCGTGAGCGGTCACAAACACAATCAGCGGCATGAACCGGAGCATATTCAGCAATTCGAACCCGTTCTTTTTGGGCATCGAAATATCCAGAAACAATACATCGGGCTTAAACTCATTGACAAGTATGGCTGCCGAATCTGCGCCGGTGGCTGTATCAATTACTTCTATATGCCGACAATAAGACGCAAGCAATTTCTTTAGGTTAGCTATAGCGTTTAGTTCGTCGTCTACTATTATTGCCCGCAAATTAGATACTTCCGGCATGGTCGCAATTTTCAAAATAAGGTAAACATAAGGCGCAGCGCCGTAGGCGCCTGAAAAACTAAGCCAGTTTAACGCGCTAATAACGACAAGGCGCTATTGACCCTTGATAGACACGAGATAATCAACTATTTTTTTTGCATGCACCGAATCTACAGGCGCATGATATTTTACCACCATTTTGGTCACCTCCGCTTCCCAGACCTTTGGCGGGAAGTTGGGTTGATTACTAATATACTTCAGCGAGTGGCAGATGCCGCAATAGGTTACAAAATCAGACTTCCCTTCGCCTTCTGGAAATTCCGGCATTTCGGGATAAATGTTCATCTCTCGCACGCTACCCTTTACCGCAAAAGTGTGCTCGGGTTGCTTTTCCACTGGCGCCGGTGTTGGCTCGGGCATACAACCCACTATGCAGACGCACACGGCCGCTACACTACCCATTATCGCAAAAACAGCTTTCCTATTCATGTGTCTTTATTTGCTCGCTACCCATACATTTTTTTGTCTGCTACTTTTTATTATTTAGCTGATGCCACCTTAAGCGACAGTTGCTCTATAAACTGACGGGCATAGCCGCTTCTGTTCCACTGCGCCACAGGCTGCACATTATTGTTTATATCTGTAGCCCTTACTTGCAAGGTATAGGCGCCGGCAGCCGCAGGCTTCCATTCATACTTCCAGCGCTGCCACGAGTATTTGCCCAGCGACTTATTGAGCGTAGCTTTTGCCCAATTGGCTCCGCCGTCGGCGCTGATTTCCACTTTCTCTATACCAGCTCCGCCATCAAAAGCCAATCCCTCCACCATGCATGGCTTACCAGCTTGCAGTACGGAGTCGGAGGTGGGCGATACAAATATAGAATGCAACTTGATAACCGTGATTGGCGTCATGTTCTTGCTCAACGAATCCGGATGCTCGTTAACCGATGGATTGCTCGTTACCAGATAGGCTTTGTCCATCCAAAAACCAGTATACTTTTCTTTCAACACATTTACAGAATTAAGCGCGCCTACCCAATACGTGGCATACCAACCCGGAACTACCAGCTTCAACGGATACCCATTGAGCATCGGCAGTGGTTGCCCGTTCATCTCGTAGGCTATAAGCGTTTCGCCATCTATAGCATGGTCTATGGTTAGGCTCTTCACATAGTCGGCCACACCGGGCATTGCTGCCTTGTCCATACCGCCAAACGTTACATCTACAGCGCCCTTTTGCACACCTGCCATCGCCAAAATATCTTTCACCTTTACCCCCTTCCACAGCGCATTGCCCATTGCTCCGTTTTTCCATTGACTACCGGGCACGCGAGGCGTAAATGTACTCCGCGAATTGCCGCTACATATGGCTAACGCCACCACCGAATCGGGCGTAAACTTTGTTTTAAGATCGTTCATAGATAGCTCCAGCGGATGCGCTACCGCGCCGCCAACCCTCAACCGGAAAGTATCTATATCTATATGCGTTACCAGTTGCGAGAGGTGCCACCTGACGAAAAAATAGTCGTTTGGCGTTATGTCCAGTTTAAAGATATGGAGCGGAGTTTCCAGTTGCGGAGGCCGGTCTGTAAGCTCTATCATTGCTCCCTTTTCCGGAAACAATCGTTGATGAACCGCCGCGGGCATGTTGCGCTCATTACCGCCCTTGCAGGCGCAAAAAAATGCCCACAGACACAAAAACGCCCAAAATACCCGGCTGGAAATAGTTTGTTTCAATATTCTACTGTTGATAAGTAAATAATAAAAGGCGGCGACCCACAATTTGAACTATTGTGCGTCCCAATCCTTCCCAAATTTGTATAAATTTAGTTATTTTGTTTGCAAATGCAAACGGTCGCAAACAGCGACCTGCTCAATATATAAACGCACATACCAAACCAACCATCTACAACACAATGAATAAACTACGTCTTGTATCTTCGATAGCTACAGTATTAATAGCGCTGGCTTCTTGCGGCGATGCACACAATGAGGCAAAGACCTCTGCCGGCGAGCCCACGGCTGCCGCAAAACCTACCGGTGAAGATATCTACAAAAAAAACTGCGTTGCATGCCATCAGGCAAATGGCGAAGGTGTGCCCGGAGCATTTCCGCCGCTTGCAAAATCAGACTACCTGAACGATAAAGAAAAAACTATAGCGCAAGTAATAAAAGGTAGCTCGGGCGAGATAACCGTAAATGGCAAAACATTTACAGGAACAATGCCCGCGCAACAGCTAAACGATGAAGAAGTAGCGGCGGCGCTGACCTATGTATATGGGAATCTGGGTAATAACGGCGGCGTAGTAACGCCGGCAGAGGTGAAAGCTGTTCGCGATAAACATTAGTTGAACAGGCAGCCTAAAAAAAATTTCACGCTGCGCAAATAAATTTGTTAAAATAACAAAAACACATACCTTTGCAGTCCTCAAAGATCAAAAGGGGGTATATAATATGCTGATAATAGATTCTAAAGATTGCGAAAACATAGACAAAGCGCTTAAGAAG
>CAZLPE010000041.1:0-29617 GCA_964561325.1 uncultured Flavipsychrobacter sp. | reverse complement strand
AGGCAATGGCAGGGCTATGACTATAGGCATAAGTCGGTATGATTTTGGTCAGAAAATAGATGGCGTTAAGAAATATTTTTGACCTGGGCTGCAATACAGCGCGCTGTATGCCAATTAGTTAGCGCCAAAAGCTCCTGTTTTTTGTGTAGCGTTGGCGCTGATGGCCGATTTTTATTTGTTTATTTCTGCGGCATTCCCGAATATTGCGTCATGAACATAGTGAAACATACGTGCTGTTATCGTGCAACTTTCCGCTGAAGGGGGTAGTGTAACTGCATTCATATAGATCCTTCAGCGCAACTGAAGGATTTTTTTTGCCATTAAACAAATACAATGAACAAACTACTACAGAACATAAAGCGCACGCATTGTTGCTACGTCGGCCCACAGGCCCGATGTTGAGGACGCTATTTATATACACACTTCTATATAATCTGCCCCGAAACATCACGTTTCGGGGCTTTTTTTATCCAATAAATTTTTAAAACATGAAATACAACTTGAACAACAACCTGCACACAAGCATAATAGCCATAAACCGCGAGCTGGTAAACGAATATAACATATGGCCCACATGCGCCATGCTGAAAGAAGTAACAAACGTAAATGACAGCCTGTTGATGCAGCTTTTAGGCCATCTGGATTACAGCGCAATTGGCGTGCAGCGCTACCAGGTAGATTTTCATGCAGCGGCAATGCTTGGCGATACCATGAAAATAGAATCGCGCTATTCGCGTACCGATGCAGACAGCCTCCACATAAGCGTGGTTATCTACAAGAGCAAGGGAAAAAACAAAATACTATCGCTTACCGGCGATTTTACTTTTTCGCTTAGTCAGCGCCGCCATGCTCAGGCCGAACTGGCCGATTGCGCATAATAGGTGAACCAATATGTAAACCAATAAACAACCAATAAAAACCAACATATAATGTCTGTACAGTACATATTAGAGTTAATGGGTACCGGATTTTTTGCCATGTCGGGCGCCCTTGTTGCCAATCAGAAGTCAAAGCCCGACTGGTTTGGCGTTACTTTTATCGGTTTCATTACCTCTATAGGCGGCGGTAGTATTCGCGATATTTTGCTGGGTAGCTATCCGCTGTCGTGGGTGGCCGACGCTAACCGTATGTATGTAATAATTGCGGCTATAGTATTCACCAGTATTTTCTTCAACCATCTGGTGCGCCAGCGCAGGTTGTTGTTTGTATTCGATAGCTTGGGTATAGCTATGTTCACGATATTGGGTACAGAAAAAGCGCTCCTTTTTCATGTGCAACCATTTATTGCAGCTATTATGGGTATGTTTTCGGCTATAATGGGCGGCGTGATGCGCGATGTGCTGACCAACGAAATACCGGTAATTTTTAGAAAAGAGATTTATGCTACGGCCTGCCTGGCCGGCGCGGTAGTGTACCTGATACTCAACTATTTGCATTGCAACCGCGAGGTATGTTTAATAGTTTCTGCACTCGTCATTTTCGCCATTCGTGCGTTGGCGGTGCGGTACAAACTGTCCTTGCCTCATTTCAAACGAGAACCGCAACCTGCCGCGACAGAGCAGAATATATAGCCCCTTGCCCGCAACCAAACTGGAACAATAGGAAACAGCAATCGCCGCGGAACTACCGCGGCGATTGTAGGTAAAATAATCGGGTTACAGGTTAGAATGGCTATTCACAAAAATTAAGCGATTTGCGCGCGTTTGTATTTTTCTTTACCGAATAGAATTTTGATTGCTCCTGCCCGGTATATAAATATCTTATCCAGTTTTGGTTTCACTATCAGTCCATGAAACAGATTGCCGAACCAACCAAAGGGAAGCATATAGTGCACTATGTCCGTCATTTCCACACCTCCTGCCACTTCCACAAAATGATGCTCATGGTGCCATAAACTATATGGTCCCTTTCGTTGTTCGTCTACAAAAAATTTATGTTCATCTACATGCGTTATCTCCGTAAGCCAGTCTACTACCACGCCTTTAAATACCTGCACCTTGTAGGCTATCATCAGCCCCGGATAGGCTTTTGGCGGTAGCTTAGTCAGTATCTTAAACCTCAGTTCCGGCGGCGTTATGTCGTTCAGGTTTTCAGGAGTGCTGAAATATTCCCAGGCTGTCTTGATATCTACTGGCAAGAATTGGGTTTGCTTAAATACGTGTACCATGGCTACTGTTGGCTGTGATGATTTTTTTGTAATTGTATGTCTTAGTCGGTCGATTTCATGCCCAGATAGTGCAGAAATTCGCTTTTGGTTTTGTCATTCAAAAAACGTCCGTCGTAGAAAGCGGTAACTGTTGCCGAATTAGTATCGGTAATACCTCTCGACGATACGCACATGTGCTTGGCGTCTATTACCACCGCCACATCCTTTGTTTCCAGTATATCCTGCAGTTCGCGACCTATTTGCATGGTCAGGCGTTCCTGTACCTGTGGGCGTTTGGCAAAATATTGCACCAGTCTGTTAAGTTTCGATAGGCCTATCACTTTGCCGCCCGATATATAACCCACATGCGCCTTACCGTAGATGGGCACAAAATGATGCTCGCAATTGCTAAAAAGCGTTATGTCGCGCTCTATGAGCATCTGGTTGTACTTGTATTTATTTTCGAACAACGCTATCTTAGGCTTGTTGTCTGGGTTTAAGCCCGAGAATACCTCTTTCACATACATTTTAGCCACACGAAGCGGAGTGCCCTTCAGGCTGTCGTCTGTAAGATCCAGACCCAGGGTGTGCATGATTTCTGCGAAGTGACGCTCGATATTGTGTATTTTCTCAGCGTCAGAAAGTTCAAATGCGTCGGGACGCATTGGCGTGTCCACGCTCGTGCTTATGTGGTCATCGCCTATGTAGTCTATATCCAGATCGGATAGCGGTATGGTAATGCGGTTATGCAGGGTATTCAACAAAGTTGCGTTCTGTTTCATATAGGAAGATTTTAAGATCGTATTGGTTATTTATTTTATCTCTTAACTTGTTGTAGATAAACACTGCCACGTTTTCGGTGGTTGGGTTAGTGTCTTTCATTTCGGGCACATCCAGATTCAGGTTTTTGTGATCCAGCTGCTCTATTATGTTTTCTTTTATTATTTGGCTAAGCGCCTTGGTATCCGTAACATATCCTGTTTTCAAGTCTATATCGCCGGTTACTTTTACTACTACCTCATAATTATGACCATGGTAGTTAGGGTTATTGCATTTGCCATATATGTGCGCATTTTCTTGATCGCTGAGCATTGGGTTGTGCAACCTGTGCGCAGCATTAAAGTGCTCTTTTCGGTAAACGGCTATTCTATTCATTGTTTGGGGTTTCTGTGTTTGCAAGTCAAAGGTATGGGTATTTTTGTTTAAAAAAATTGAAATAAAACTGAACAAAGTTTATTTAGCCGGCATTAGTATGCTAAATTTCGCTGAAATCGTTTGTGGAGGCTACTTTTAGCGTGTTTATCTGCGTTGTCTATATGTGTATCAGTTATTGCGATTATGTTGAAAAAGCGCTGTTTTGCTTGTTGTCGGCTATTTCTATTGTCGTTAATTTTGTTCAATAAAAAGTAACTTAAACTTAGACAATGTCGCATTACTTGATTTTAGGCGCGTCGAGCAAAATAGCGGCGCAAACTGCGCAAAATTTACAGTCGCTTGGGCATACCGTAACGGGTATAAGCACAAAGCCGCAACAGGCTGATTATGATCGTTTTATACAAGTATCGGCATACGCTGCAGGGCAGTTGCCCGAGCTTTCCGAACCGGTAAACGGATTGGTGTACTTTCCCGGTACCATTTTATTGAAACCATTCAGGAGCATTAGCGAAGCCGATTTTTTGAACGACTTTAATATCAACTGTTTAGGCGCGGTGGCAGCCATAAAGCAGTATTTTGTATCGATGAAAAAATCAGGTAACGGATCTGTAGTATTGATCAGTTCTGTAGCCGCGCAAACAGGTATGCCATTTCATTCGTCTATAGCTATGGCCAAGGGCGCATTAGAAAGTCTTACTCGTTCGCTTGCAGCAGAGTTTGCCCCCGACATAAGGGTAAACTGCGTAGCGCCCAGCCTCACGGCCACCCCGCTCAGCGAAAAGTTCATTAATACCCCCGAGAAAATGGAAGCCATACAGAAAAAGAACCCCCTAAAGAAAATAGGCGAGCCCACCGACGTGGCCAATGCAGTTACCTACCTGCTAACGCCTGCATCGGCATGGGTTACAGGGCAGGTGTTGGCGGTAGATGGGGGTATGGGGGCGCTGAGGGTGTAGTGGCAGCGCTACACAATGCCATGCTTCATAGCTACCTGTATAGCTTGCGCTTTAGATGTGACATGCAGTTTTTCGTATATGTTACAGATGTGTGTGCGTACGGTATTGTGGCTAATAAACAGCAGCTCGCCTATTTCTTTATAGTCCAAACCCTCTACTTGAAGCGATAATATCTCTTTTTCGCGGGGGGTGAGCAACGGAATAGCCACAGCAGCTTTTGGAGTCTCAGGAATGGGAATGTGCGCCCGGCTTAGTAATTTGAGCGCCTTTCTTGCTATCGATGGGCTCATAGGCGAACCGGTCATCTCCAGCATCTCTTCAATCGATTGCTGAAGCACATCTTGCGATTCATCCTTAAGTAGGTAGCCGGCCGCGCCCGATTTAATAGCTTCAAATATTTTGTCGTCATCGTCAAAAACAGTAAGAACAATAAACTTTATGCCCGGGTGTAATGCCGACGCGATACGAATAGCATCTATGCCGTTCATGCCGGGCATCTCCACATCCATAAGCGCAACGTCTGGCAACTGCGGTGGTTGCAATATGCGCAACTGATCTAAAAATTGCGCGCCATTACCAGCCTCAAGCGTTACAATCCAGTCGGGCTTTGTACGCAGCTTGTCTTTTACCAAATTCCTGTTTGATGACTTGTCGTCTACGATTGCAATTTTTATCATATTTTTTGTGACCTATTCTGGGTTATAGTAATGGTTGTTCCAAAACCCACTGCTGATTCAATGTGAATAATAAGATTTGCCTCATCGGCCCGGAGCTGCATGTTTTGCAAACCGTTGCTATTAGCCCCGGCAATGGCATTAACGTCGAAGCCCCTCCCGTTGTCGCGATATACAATTTTCAAATGGTCGGTCGCTTCTATGTTCACCCAAATCTCGGTTGCACGAGCGTGCTTTACCGTGTTGTGCAACGCCTCTTGCAGCATGCGCAGTAAATTGAGGGCCGCTACAGGCATGAGCACATAATCATCTTCTACAAGCTCTTTGTAGTTGAGTTTCAGCTCCGGAAAATTCTTTAATATGCCCCGGACAAACACTTTATACCGGTCTGAAAGGTTAAGTAGCGATATTTGCTGGTTGTTGAGCGCCCATATGCTTTCCCTAAGGTTCTGCATTATTTTGCCGCTCGTCTCGGTTACATTTTTCAGGGCCTCGGGCGCTATGCCCGTGTGCTGCTGTAGATGGCGAATACCCGCGTTTAATGCCGTTGCCTGTGCGCCCAGATTGTCGTGCAACTCTCTCGATATCCGCTCGCGCTCTTGCTGCAGACTTTGCTGTAAATACAATTTTGTCATCTCCTGCTTTAATTTTCGCTTATGTAGCAAAAGCCCCGAAGCGTATACCACGCAGCCCACAATAAGCGCCTCTGCCAAATAAAACCACCATTTTTTCCAGAATGGAGGCTCAATAATGATTGCCAGCGCTGTGCTGACGCTGTTTTTATGCGTTACCACATTGCAAGTCTGAATTTCGAGCCGATAGC
The DNA here is from genome assembly GCA_964561325.1 of uncultured Flavipsychrobacter sp. Lineage (GTDB taxonomy): Bacteria > Bacteroidota > Bacteroidia > Chitinophagales > Chitinophagaceae > Nemorincola. The sequence continues at coordinate 23,863 of CAZLPE010000041.1, read as the reverse complement.
TGCCGGGCTGTAGCGTTAGCGCAAGATCGGCAGCGCTGTTGAGGTGGCGCCAGGCGGTGTCGCGGCCATTAAGGCGGTATCGGTAGGCGCGGGCATGATCGGGTATGTAAGATAGGTCGGCAAGTGTAAAAGTAAGGTCGCTTTGTTTATAACTTAGGTGAACAGCATTGGTTGCTATTGCCAGAGAGTCATCGTAGCGTGTATTCCCGTCGATAATAATACCCGTAATGGTTGGTTGTGCAGGTTTGGGCTGCCGGCTAATGTCGGAAGGATCAAATGCACAAATCCCATCTATCGAACCAATGAGAATACGCCCGTCAGGCAATTTACAATAGGCGTTTGTGTTGCACTCATTGCTAATTATTCCATCTTTAGATGTAAAATGATAAACCTCTTTGCTTTTGGTTTGGTATATCATTATGCCTTTATTGCATGGCAAACATAGTGTTTCTGCATCCGAGGCGGGTATGATTCCATATATAAATTCATTGGGCAATCCGGCTACCAAGGTAGGTTCAGTCTTATGATCCCATACATACATACCCTGGGTTGTGGCAATATAAATACGGTCGTCGGGCGCACGATAGAAACCTTTTACAAGCGTCTCTACGCTACCCGATAGCTTTATTCGGCGTACGGACCCACTGCTTCTGTTTAAAATGCTAAACCCTCCTATTTCGCCTATGTGCAGCAGCGCACCAAACTGCTTCAGTCCGCCAATGGTGTTATCAGAAGCGTATATTCTTTCGGCAACGATACTATCCTTATCGCGTTTCAAAGCATAAACATGCCGCATGGTAGCTGCTAAAAATGTAAACGGAGCTATTTGTTCGGTTGTAGTGTAAAAACTAAAAGGCTCCACCGTAGGTTCGTGTATTAGCGAAATCGGTTTTATTGTTTTACGTCTCAGATCGGCAATAAAGGTATAAGGAGCCTTTTGCGTAAAAAGAATATAGTGGTCGCTGTCTGGCTGTATCGTATTGGTAACATTCGCATTGTCAATACACCTACAATTACTAAAACTTCGATCGTCTGTGAGAAAATTGCCTGCTTCATCAAAAATCGAAAATCCGCCCCTATACAATGTGGCAACAACCTGTTTATTAACTTGGTCGTGGTAAATGCTTCTTACAAAGTTGCGCTCCTTACTACTATTGAACCATGCCGTAAAAAGATTGTTGTGATTGCCTATCATCCATAACCCACTGTTCAAGGTGGTAGTCCAGAGGTTACCCCATCGGTCGGTAATTTGTTTGTGTATGGTTTGTCCTGGACTAAATGTTGCGCCCTGCTGATTTAATAACAATTGCAGTTTATATGTGCCGGAGAGATCTACCTTGTATGTCGAATTCTCGGCGTACGCTAATATGGATTTAGTATCGCCTATGGCAAATCCTCCGATAAATTTATTGTTACGTATTAGCTCGCTGGTCTCCGGTAAAAAATTAGCGTGGAAGTATTCAAATGTTCTGAATCCGTTAGTATCCGTTTTCTGTAGCAATTTTTGCTCCCGTAGGGTGCTCAAGTCTATTCTATAAAACCAACCGTCCAGAAAATAATAGAATGCTTTTTTTTCGCCAATGTATATATAGAAAATTTGATTCGGCGACTTGGCAAGGTAGTAGTCTTTTTTACCAATGAAACATAGCTTCCAGGTGAGCGTGTTTATCGAAAACAATCCTTCGTCGCGTTTGTAAAAATAGAGCTGGTCGCCGTTTAACTGCGAAAACAACACAACGTTGAACGGCGATGTTGTATTCTGAAACTGCTTGACTACCGAGAACGACCGTTTGATATGATCATAAACGGCAATTTGATAAGCCGAAGCAAACCAAATATTATGACGATTGTCAATAGCCATGTAAGCGCTTTGCATATCGTTCACCGGTTTAGAGGAGGATCCTGTTAGTTCGTATATTTTCTCTCCATCTGTCTTGCGCACACCTCCGCTGGTAGATATCCAGATGAATCCTTCGCTATCCTGCAAAATATCAATAACCGAGTTTTGCGGCAATCCCGATTCGACATTGAATTGTTTTACCCATACCTTTTTCACAAAATAGCCGCTGCACCTAATGCTACCAACAAACGACAGTAGCAGGCACAAAAGCAGCGGTCTCATAAATGTGATTTTAAATAGCAAGTTGCAAACTGTAGTACTAAGATACGCTATAACCGTTAAGTGCGAAAACCGCCGGGTTAATATCGAGCGGCGAAACAGACTAAATTGACTTGGTTTGACAGCTATAATCGCTACCAGCCGCATGTTGCAATGCAGCCCGGTAGCGATATAAGTTGACATCATGGTGGTAGGGGCTCACTATGTTAGGAGCTATTTTGATCGCTTGCTCGATTCGCTATTCGCTGGTTGAAAAACAGCTTTTTTCTTGGTAAAAAACTGAGATATCATAAACGTGGCGCGCCAAGTAAGACAAGCAGTAAATAAGGCCTTTTCATCTTTGAGTTTGTCGTAGGGTAAAAGCATAAGGTCAAAATCCATACCTACGCCAGCATTGCTAACGCCATATCCAAACCTGTAACCGGTTGATTTTGCTGAGACTCCATATGCCGTATCCAAAGCTATACTGTAGGTAGGCGACGATACAGTTAAATTAGGGAGCAGCACATCGAAATAAAATTTCTTTTTATATACTACATTGTAAATTTTACCGCCTCTTCCCAATTTAGAGTTCACTTTGTCTTCGAGCGAAATACCTATATAGGGCGTTTGGTAGGCATACTTTACGGGCAGCTCGCTTATAGGGAAGCCGGGGGTATGGGTTGCTGCGGTTTCACGATACAGTCCTTTTTTACCGTGGCGCGCCAGGTTTAGTTGCATAAAGCCTCCTCGCGCGCTAATACCGGTGTAGTGATCTAAATACTCGTTGGTATAGTAGATCATACGGTATTTATCGCCTTTATTTATTGCCGACCGGCTCAGCGCTACCTTTGTTCTTGAATTTGACTTGCCGCCAAATAGCGTAAAATTAAGACCAAGATCGTAAAACGACTGATCGACCGGATTTTCGCTTTTCAATGAGTTGAAAACTGGAATTGCCCATGTACCATATGCGCCCAACCTTTTGAATACGGGTGTTGTTGCTTGCACATACACATTGAAATGAGTAAACCCAATACCCCCTAAACCCAACGATGCCGAAAAAAAATCGTGGCTGGGGCGGCTACTTATTTCCCCTTCTTTATATCCTGTTTTATCTTTGAGCGTTTTCCCCAATCCTTTATCTTGCGCAATAGCAGTCCCGCCCGAGAGCCCTAAAAACGCAAATAACATTGCGTATAGTTTGCTGGTTTTCATACACTTAGTTTTGTTTTACCATGCAAAACTCTAAAACGTAACCCGGCTGCGCTATACGTAATATTACGTATTTTTTGGCCATTGTCTTACCGGTCACGCTACATATCCATATACTCCCAGGCGCTGGCATATGCTCCGTTTTCTTCGGCATAGGCTATGAAGTTGGCATAAAACGGCAATCGAGATAGTGTGGCGCTGTCGCCCACTACCACTAGTTTTTTGCGGGCTCGCGTCATGGCTACATTCATACGTCTGATGTCTGAAAGGAATCCTATTGTATTGTTGGCATTGCTGCGGGTCATGCTTATATACACTACATCGCGCTCCTGCCCTTGAAAACTATCTATGGTGTTTATCGCTATCTTGTCTTTATAAGCCATGAGGGTAGGGGAGTGCAGCATCAATTCCTTCATAGCGATTATCTGCTCGCGGTAGGGCGATATTACGGCTATAGTAGGGAAGTCGGTAGTTTTGCCGCCGCTGGCCAGCCTGTCTACTAATTGCGTCAGGTGCTTTAGCAGCAGCGCGGCTTCCTCGGGATTGGAGATACTGACGTTTTCCGTTTTTTCATCAAAACCGCATCCGGCTGTATCTACAAAAGCCAATGCGCCATCTGTTTCAGACAGGGTATGTCCCGCAACGGAGGGGTGCGCGCTCAATAAATTGTTGTAAAACACTTTAGACGAATACCCCATTATCAGCTCGTTCATGCGGTATTGTATGTTGAGCAGCGCAACTGCCTCAGGGTGCAGCGCTATACATTTTTCCAGCAGGGTGAGGCTCAGTCCGCCCTTAGCCGCAGCCTCCGATTTTATTGTAGGCGGCAACTGGCAGTGGTCGCCGGCAAGTATCACTTTTTGCGCCTTCAGTATAGGTATCCAGCAGGCGGGCTCCAGGGCTTGTCCGGCTTCGTCTATCACTACAGTATGGTATTCCAGGTTGCGAACGGTGTAATGGTTGGCGCCCACCGGCGTAGCGGCTATCACCTGCGCCCGGCCTACCACATCGTCTATAATGTATTGCTCCACATTGCCTACTTCCTTCATTATTTTGTAGGCTTCGTCAAACAGCGCTTTGCGTTGCTCGCGCTCGGCCTTGCCAAAGCTGCGCTTGTATTTGTGCGCCATCTCTTTAAATTCCGACGCCTGTTTTTTGAGCCGTTTTATTTCTTTAATGCCGCTGTGCTCCTGCATTTTGCTATCCAGCGTCAGCGCCATCAGTCGCTCCGACACCTTGGCCGGATTGCCCACGCGCAGCACATTCAGCCCTTCTTCGCTCAGTTTTTCGCTCAGCAGGTCTACAGCGGTATTGCTGGGGGCTATTACGAGTATCTTTTGCGCGTTTTGTTTTATAAGTGTTTTTATAGCCTGCACCAGAGTTGTGGTTTTGCCGGTGCCGGGCGGACCATGCACTATAGCCAGCTCGTTGGCCTGTATTATTTTGTCTACGGCCTGTTGCTGTGCTGCATTTAGCTTGGGGTTGGCGTAGGTGTGTTGGTCTTTGTCAAAGGTGGGTTTGGCGGCGCCGGTGAGTATGGCTATCAGTCTGCTTTTTTCTTTCTTTTCGGCAAGAGTTATGGCCAGTTTCAGCGCTTGCTGCATCTCGTCGTAAGTGTTGTCGTCAAACAGCAGGTCTACGCCCAGCTTGCCATCGCGCGCCCAGTCGGGCAGTTCGTCGGTGCGCAGGCTTATTTTCATTCTATTGTTGCCTACGTAAGTTACCGACCCTTCCAGCCGATCGGTTGCGGCATTGTGGTTAGAGAACAATGCTACCGATACTCCAAACCGGAACTGATGAGCAATGTCTGTGTTAGATGGACGCTCTACCTCTACTGTCAGGTAGTCGGCTCGACCAAGCTCCGTGCCCTTGATAGCTATAGGGTACCACGCCAGACCGTTGCTGCGTCGCTCTGCCACTGTCGACGTTTGCGTTTGTGCGAGATAGTTATTCTTATCTTCCTCGCGTTCCATTTTCACCAGTTCCAGCAGCCGTTTAAAGTAATCCATGCCCAAAGGTAACATTGCAGTAGGTAATACGTTTTGGGTGGTGGAGAAATAGTGGGTATCAATCCACCTCGTCTCAAAATATCACCTATATTTAGTTCACCAATGCACTACCCTGTATCAATCAGCATAGGCGGACGCGCTGCGCCGCTACATGGCATCCTTGAGTTTGTGGCCATTTTCTGCGCTTTTCGGTATTACCTTTTTTTGCGCAAGCGACAAGGCGATATTATTAAAGATGAAACCCGGTTGGTAACCATTATTGGGGCGGCGCTTGGCGCTGTGGTCGGATCGCGGCTGCTGGGCGCACTTGAGAATTTGCCGGAATGGCTGACCGCTACCGATAAAGTCGCTTACTTCAATGGCAACCGCACGCTGGTAGGCGGCTTGCTGGGTGGACTGATAGGCGTGGAGTTAGGTAAGAAGATAGTGCGAGAACGCTCCAATACAGGCGACCTATTTACACAACCATTGATATTGGGCATGATAATAGGGCGCATTGGTTGTTTTTCGGCTGGTATACATGAACAAACGTATGGACTGCCCACTACCGCGCCATGGGGTATGAATCTGGGCGATGGTATAAAGCGGCATCCGGTAACGCTTTACGAAATCGTGTTTCTTATAGCATTGTGGGGAGCGCTCAACATCATTCGCAAAAACTATAGCTTACAGCAAGGCGCTCTTTTTAAAATATTTCTTATTTTTTACTTGGTATTCCGCCTTTCGCTCGATTTTATAAAGCCGGGTTGGCGGTATTGTCTGGGGTTGGGCACAATACAGTTGGCGTGTCTTGCTGGGCTTGCATACTATATCCGTTATATTTTCAATCCGTGGTTTTTGCTTAAAAATAATTGATTATGCCCGTACGTAAATACACTTATTACGATTTTACCGTTAGTCTGTGTCCTGAATGCCTGAAGCGAATAGACGCCAAAATAGTGTTTGAAAACGGCAAAGTTTATATGCTGAAAACCTGTCCCGAGCATGGTTTTCATAAGGTGATGATTGCCGACGATATCGAGTATTACAAAAACATACGCAACTACAACAAGCCGTCGGAAACGCCGCTGCATTTTAACAATAAGGTACACTATGGCTGCCCTTACGATTGCGGATTGTGTACCGATCATGAGCAGCACAGTTGCCTGACGCTGATAGAGATTACCGACCGCTGCAACCTGAGTTGCCCAACCTGCTACGCTATGTCGAGCCCGCACTATGGACGGCACCGGACGCTGGAAGAGGTGGAGCGAATGCTGGATATAATAGTAGCCAGCGAGGGCCAGCCCGATGTGGTGCAGATAAGCGGCGGAGAGCCTACCATACATCCTCAGTTTTTTGAGATACTGGATATAGCCAAGCGCAAGCCCATAAAGCACCTGATGGTGAACACCAACGGCATACGCATAGCGCAAGACCCGGGTTTTGCAGAGCGGCTGGCGACCTATATGCCCGATTTTGAGCTGTATTTGCAGTTCGACTCTTTTAGTCCGAACACCTTGCAAACGCTGCGCGGCAAAGACCTGACCGAGGTACACGCCAAGGCGATAGAAAAACTAAATGAACTGAACCTGTCGACAACGCTGGTAGTAACAGCCCAAAAAGGACTGAACGACCACGAATATGGCGCTATTATAGACTATGCGCTGAAACAGCGATGTGTGCGGGGCGTAACGTTTCAGCCTGTGCAGGTGGCGGGCAGGTTTGACCACAACCCCGACCAAAACCGCCTCACGCTCACCGAAGTGCGCAATGGCATACTGGCGCAAAGCAAACTGTTTACCCCAAACGATATTATACCCGTGCCCTGCAACCCCGATGCGCTGGCTATGGGCTATGCCCTTAAGCTGGGCGGACAGGTTTTCCCCCTGACGCGCTACATAGACCCCGCCGTGCTGCTGGACAACAACTCTAAAAATACCATAGTGTATGAACAAGACACGCAATTGCACGAACACCTGATAAAGATTTTCAGTACCGGCATATCTGTTGACAAAGCCACTGCCGATATGAACCAGCTACTGTGCTGCCTGCCGCAGGTATATGCGCCCGGCCTTGCCTACGAAAACCTGTTCAGGATAATAATAATGCGGTTTATAGATGCTTACGACTTTGATGTGCGCGCCATAAAAAAATCGTGCGTGCACATAGTGAGCAAAGACGGCCGCATCATCCCCTTCGAAACCATGAACCTTTTTTACAGAGATGATAAGGTGAAGCGATTGGAGGAGGTACGGGGAGGGGGATAGGTAGTTGGAGCGCAGGTACGTGATTTGCATTTTTTGTATTAATCTATGTGAGCATTGTAAGGCGACATTAGTCAGTGACTGTGTTTGATGATTATTTTATATGTTAATTTTAAATTGTTATGCGTAGTCTCTGACTACGCTTGTGTGGGTTGCAATCTCTGATTGCATTGCCGGTTTGGTTTACACATTTCGCACCCATACTTGCCAATCGGAGATTGGCTGCCGCGCAAGCGTAGTCGGAGACTACGATTAACTGTGTGTGAATTTTATATGTATATTGCAACCCTAACTAATCCCAAAAAGCGTCTCGTAAAAATAATGAGGTTGTTTAATGTTATTTAGGGAGCGTTAGTATGAAAAAAAGTGCCTACTTTTTGCCACTATTAAAATATTTTCATTCAATAGCGCTAATGAATTTTTGCATTTCTGTCATTGTTCCCACAGTAATCCTTGACCATTTTCCATTTTCTTCATAAATCATTGTCCCCTCAATTTTATTTGCTTTTAGTAGGCTGAAAAAATCTTTTTTATAGTTAGTCAGTGAAAAATAAATAAAATTGGTATGAGAAGGAATGCAAGCGATATTTAATCGTTCCAGTTGTTGTATTGTATATGCCCTTGTTTTTTCATTTTGAGAATAGGATTGATTTATAAAGGCATCATCTTTTAATGAGGCGAGTGCCCCGGCCAGAGATACTGCACTAATACTGATATTTGAACCAGATTGTAAATAGGTAAGTTTTTCAATAGTTTTAGTATGGGCTATTGCATAACCGATACGGGCACCAGCTAATCCATATATCTTTGAGAACGTTTTTGTTATAATTAGATTTTCATTATTAGTTGTCAATTTAGATAACGAGGCTTCATTTGTATAATCAAGATATGCTTCATCTACAATTACCAAAGTTTTTTTCGTTGCTTTCTCAATAAAAGAAACAAGTGTATCATGCTGGCAAATTGTACCAGTTGGGTTATTGGGATTACATAAATAAACCATCCTTGTTTCGCTGTTTATAGCGTTCATCATTGCTGTTAAATCATGTACTTTGCTTTTTGTTAGTGGCACTGAAATTTTTTTAAGCCCCAATTTTTCTGCTGAACCAGACCATCTGCTAAATGTCGGATCTGCTAAAATAAAATTGCCTTTTTTTATTGCTGCAAATTGAATTGACATATCAATTATTTGGGTAGAACCTGCACCCACTAATACATTGTCAGAGGTAATACTATTTTTTGTTGCAATTGCTGAAATTAATGCTCTAATCATCTCCCATTGATACCTATTACTAAGATTTATACTTTCTACCATTGCTGTCCTTGCCATCGGTGAAGGGCCATAAGGATTTTCATTTGAACTAATCCGAACGGTCGGGCCATCCTCTGGGTCAGGAATAAAATGGCTATTCTTGATTATTGGTGATGCAAAAGTTTCCAGTGGTGCAATGCCTGCCCCTAAAAATATCAATCCAAGTTGTTTTAACCATTTTCTTCGGTTAGTCTCCGCTAATTCAAAGGTTTCTTTTTTTTCCATAACGACGTATTGTAAACCAAATATACATTTTAGTCTAGAGTTACTGTACCAATATGTATTTGAGGGGCGTTCCGATACCTACAATCCTGGCTATTTCGGGTCTTAAAACGGAAGAGAACTTCTTGAAGTATATAGAAGCCGATAACCGACAACATGCCGAGATATTGAAGACCTTATACGATTAGGACGAAAACCGTAAGGCTGCCGCGCAAGCGTAGTCGCAGACTACGTTTAACTGTGAGAAAGGTCAGTAAAAGGAAATTTCGCTAAAACTATTGTTCCTCTTTTCATCAATACTTTACTTTGAGGTCTTCAATGGTGTATATGTCTTCTTCTTGGTTTTCAAGAAAAGCGAAAGCGCCACCTTTCATGGCTATTCCTTGCATCGAGCCGGTATGGCGTTCTTCTTCCGACTCATCCAAGAAGGTAACTATAACCTCTTTTGGAGAACTTATTTTGATTTCTTCGTCGAATTGTAAGTTTTTGCCATCGTATATAGCTTTCACACTAAGTATGTGCTTTTTTTACACTAAGGTACATAAAATTGGCCTGTTTTCTATCAATTTAATTATTATCTAAATCCGCCTTTCAGTCATTTTTCTACTGCTCGCACCGCAAGCAATATCCCTAATTTCCGTACTTTTGAAATACCAATCCCAACAATCCGCTTCACAGCATATGAGTCAAATCGGCGTTGCATTTTTCTTTATTGGCGGTATTACTTTGGCTGTTGGGCTGATAATGATGTTTATTTCCATTTTTATGCCCGATAACCGCTTACCTAAGAAAGCCCTCTATGTGTTGGCTGTAGGGTCGGTCACGCTGTTGGTTAGTTTTGCTTTCTGCACGCTATAGTCAGGCTACTAATTCGTTGTACAGTCGCTCCAGCGCGTCGTCGGGGTTTTCGGTCATGCCGGGGTGCACGCGCGATGTTTGCACCATTGTGCTGCGGGTAGCTGTTAGCCACCTAAACCTTTCGGCGGCTGGTAATGCGCCCATGGGGCCAGCCTGTTTGCCGCCGGCGCATATTCGCTCAAAAGCCGACATATAGGCGTTTATTTCTGCACAGTCTATGTGCGGTGCAAAAGCTGCCAACCGGCTGTGGTTGTCGCTGATTTTGGCTTTAAGGTATTTTTTGCGGGCGCAATATACCACCACGCCTACGTTAATAAATTCTTCGCGTTCTACCTTAGGCGTTATCCGTATCACCGCATACTCATATAAGTGTTGTTCTGGCATCTATGGCGGCTTTTACAAAGGTGGCAGAATGGGCTATGCGTGTGGTCAGAAACCATACGTAAGCCTGTCGGTGTTCGTCGGCAGTGGTAAATGGCGAGTCGGTAACCAGCCATTCGTCGGGTACAAGCGACACTATTCCCGATATTATTTCGGGCGTCAGTCTTTTGCTGTAGTCGGCATCGGCTTCCTGCAACATAGCGGCTTGCGGCAACAACACATGGTCTTTTATCAGGCTAAATGGCAACGACGCTTTCTCTTGCCAGTTTTGCCACGAATGGTGAAAATAAAGCGATGCGCCAAGGTCTATGAGCCACAACTCTTTATGCCACAGTAGCATATTGGTATTGCGGCATGTGCGGTCTACATTCAGCAACAGACAGTCGAGCCATACTATTCGCGAAGCCAGTAGCGGATCTACGGTTGTTACAGCAGGGTCGAAGGTGAGCGAGCCCGAGAGGTAGTGTACTGCCAGATTCAGCCCTACGCTGGCCTTAAGCAGGTCTTGTATTTCTTCGTCGGGTTCGGTGCGGCCAAAAGCGGCGTCGAGTTCGGCAAACACTATTTCCGGCATTTTCAGTCCCAGCGCCCGGGCTATTTCACCACCTATAAGTTCGGCTATCAGCGCTTTGCGGCCCTGGCCAGCCCCCCTGAATTTCAGCGCATACAGAAACTGGTCGTCGGCCTCTGCAATAGCCGGCATAGACCCGCCTTCGCGCAGGGGCGTCACATACCGGGTCACATTTACGGTTCTTATTTCGGGTGGGGTGTATGCCATTGTTGTTGGTGCAAAGGTAGGGGAGATGGGTTTAATAGTAGAAAGTCTTTAGTAGAAAGTAGAAAGTCGGGGGTAGGTAGTCTTTAGTAGATAGTTTATAGTAGATAGTCTTTAGTAGATAGTAGATAGTCGTGAGTAGGTAGTTGGTAGTTGGGATTAGAAAGTCGGGGGTGGGTAGTCTTTAGTACATAGTCTTTAGTACATAGTCTTTAGTAGATAGTAGATAGTAGATAGTCTTGAGTAGATAGTTGGGTATTATTTATCCACTTACTGCTCCCAATCCTGCCGCAACAGCCCAAAACACAACGAATCTTCTATTACATCGTTTTTGCAATAGTGTTGTTTTATCAGGCCTTCTTCTTTAAATCCAAAGCGGCCAACCAGTTTCAGCGACGCCTCATTGTGCGGTGACACAAAGGCTTCTATCCGGTTCAGGTTCATGTCTTCAAAACCGTGGGCTATTACCGGCTTTAGGGCTTCGCCCATATAGCCTTTCCGTTTTGCGGCTTCGTCGCTCAGCGCATAGCCTATCTCGGCTCGGCGGTGTTGCAGATACCAGGTGTGGTAGCCCAGCTTGCCTATGGTTTTGCTGGTGGCTTTTTCTACCATCAGAAATGCCCTGTACGACAGTCGGTAGGTGGTCAGCCCCTTCTGCCAGTTGCTTTTTTCGGTAGCCAGCTCTTCAGTAGTGGCTATGCCCAATTGGGCCATTAGCTCATCATCGGTACAATGAGTAAACACATAATCTGTGTACTCGGGCGTTATTTCTTTCAGCCAGAGTCGTTCGGTTTCAAGCGTACGTTGCGGCGGCTTAGGCGCCTCTGTTGCGGGCATAGGCCCAAGTGGATGCAATAGTATTATTTGTTGTTCGGGCGTGGTCAGCATGGCGCTGCCTGCGCCTTGATCGGAAATGCCGGCAACGCCGCTCGCTTTGAGCAGCGCTATTTTTTTAGCCATATCGGCTGCAAAAAAGGTAATAGCAGGTTGGGTAAAATGGTCGGTCTGGTGCAAACCCACCACAGCCAGTCCGTCGGTAAGTATGGCCCAAGGGTAGGGACTGGCAAATGTAGCCGTCGGCTTAAAGCCCAGTTTGTCCCAAAAAGCTATGGATGCATTCAGGTCGGCAACCGGTTGTGCCAGCTCGCCATACATGCCGCAGGTTTTGTTGGTGTATTTTTCGGGTTTGTAGTAGTCTTCCGGCTGCATGTGCAGCATATCGGGGCCCGGCGGCTGCCGGAAACCCTCGGTAATGCCCACCAAGCTAATCGTAAATCCATCGGGCGACTGAAATAGGTAGCGCTTTAGCGCGTCTTTCTTTCCTGGTTTTTGGGTGTAGGTAATGCCCTCTTTTTCCAGACTTGCCGCAAGTCCGTCTATGTTGTTTACATAATAGGTGAGCGCAATGTAGGGTTTGGGGTCTTTGCGCAGCATGATCAGAAGCGCGCCATCGGTTATTTGCACCCACGGAAATGGCCAGTCGGCCCGCGTTATCTCTGCGAAACATAATTGCTGATAGTAGGCTACAGAAACGTTCAGATCGGGAGTGGTTATTGTCAGGGCGGTTATGTTGCCCAGCTTTGGTTGCGGTAGGGGTTGCATAAATGGGTTGGGTGTTTTGTGTAGCAGCTAAGGTTTAGCCGCTTTCGCTAGATAAATGTAAAAAAAAGTATATTGGTTTCTTAAGTCTCATCTCACCTAAACAACTGATACACCAGCAGCGCGCCAAAGTAAGCCAGCCCAAACATATACGCAAACTGTATAGCCGGGTATTTCCAGCTGCGGGTTTCGCGTTTTACAATGGCCAGCGTGCTCATACATTGTAGTGCAAACACATAAAAGATCAGTAAACTCAATCCGGTAGCCAGTGTATATACCGGTGTGCCGTCGTCGCGGCGTGCTTCCTGCATTTTGTGTTGCAGGGTTTGCTTGCCGGCTTCCGCATCGCCCACGCTATACAGGGTGGCCATAGTGCCTACAAACACTTCGCGGGCGGCAAATGAGGTAATGAGCGCTATACCTATCTTCCAGTCGAAACCAAGCGGACGGATAACCGGTTCTATAGCATGTCCCAGCATACCGGCAAACGATTGTTCCAGTTTGGCTGTGGCCATTTCGCGTTCCAGCGCTGCGCTGTTGGCGGTATCTGCTTTTATCAGGGCTTCATATCGGGCAGTTACAGCCTGCATCTTGGCAGGAGGGCCAAAGGCGGCCAGACCCCATAATATCAGCGATAGCACAATAATCACCTTGCCCACATCCTTGATAAATATTTTCCCCTTCTCTATCATGGTTATGCCTACATTCTTCCATCGCGGGGCGCGGTATACGGGCAACTCCATAAGAAAGAAGGTTCTTTCAGTAGTTTTAATGATCAGGTTCATTACCCGCGCCACTATGAGGGCCATAAAAAAGCCCAGCAGGTATAGCCCCATAAGCACCAGCCCCTGCAGATTGAACAAGCCCAGAAAATTGCGATCGGGCACCACAAGGGCTATCAGCATAGTGTATACCGGCAGTCTTGCAGAGCAGCTCATCAGCGGCGTTACCATTATGGTTATCAGTCGTTCTTTTCGGTTTTGTATGGTGCGCGCAGCCATAATAGCCGGTACGGCGCAGGCCATACCGCTTATCAGCGGCATCACCGACCGTCCGTTTAGTCCCGCCGTACGCATGATACGGTCTGTAAGAAAACTGATACGCGCCATATAGCCGCTGTCTTCCAGTATGGTTATCAGCCCAAAGAGTATCATTATCTGCGGCACAAATACCGCTATGCCTCCCACGCCCGCCAGAGCGCCATTTACTATCAGGTCGCGCAGCATACTTGCCGGCATCAGGTTGTTCACCATTTCGCCAATCTGTGCAAACCCCATCTGAATCCAGTCCATAGGGTAGCGAGCCAGCCAGAAAATACTCTGAAACAACACAAACAGCACAGCCAGCAATATCAGGTTGCCCCATATAGGGTGCAGCAGTATTTTGTCTATGCGTTCGCTCACCACCATTTTTTTCATGGGGCTGTCTACGGCTACGCATTGTTGCATTACAGTATCTATCCGTTTATACCGTTGCATTATTTCCTCTGCCTGAATCTTCGATTTCTGAAAACCCGACTCGCCGAGCAACGCGCCTATACGTATGCGCTGTGCGGCGTTTATATATTTTAGTTCGTTGTAGTTGCAGGCTATGTGCAGTGCGCCATAGTTGCTGTCTATATTACACAGCTCTTTTATTTCATTTATCCAGTTACCCGCCAGCGCCGGTATATTTATAAAGTCGGGCAGCGGCGCCGCTTTATGGTTGCTGGTGTCGTTTATAGCTTTTTTTAGATGCGTAACGCCCCTGTTTCGGCGTGGGTTCACCAGTATCACGGGCGCCCCCATTAGCCTTTGCAGCCCTTCGCGGTCTATGGTTATGCCTTTTTGCTGCGCAATATCCATCATCGTCAGCGCTATAACCACAGGTATTTTCAGATCCATAATCTGCGAGCAAAAGAGCAGATTCCGTTTCAGGTTTGATGCGTCGGCTATCACCACTATCAGGTCTGGCCTGTCGGCGCTTTTTTGGTTCAGTAGCACCTCATAGGTCACCTGTTCATCAGCGCTTTTAGGATACAGGCTGTACGTGCCCGGCAGGTCTATGATGTGCGCCGTGAGCGTATCCGATATTTTAGATACTCCTGTTTTCTTGTCCACGGTCACCCCCGGAAAGTTGCCCACTTTCTGGTTCAGACCAGTGAGGGCATTAAATAGCGAACTCTTTCCGCTGTTGGGGTTTCCCACCAATGCTATGGTATATGGGCGATTCATCAAGACCTGCAAAGTTAGGTATAGATAATGGGTATTGTGCAGTTAAGCTATTCGGGGTCTGAAATTTTCCCGAATGTATAACAGCGTTTAACCTATGCAGCGGAATACCTATTTTTTCAGGTGTATGTAAAACTCTACATGTACAATGTACTTCAGTATTTTATCCGTTCTTCTGCGCAGCGTTCCGCCAATACCGTAGGTAAATGTGAGCGCGCCATAGGGCGGCAGATAGTTTTTTACGCTGTTGCTGTGCGCCGCTGGCAGATCCAGTTCTGTAGTTGCGGTAGTCGGCACATCGGTAACCTCTGCCAGTAGGGTGTCGGTAATTTTATTGCCCGAGAAAAAATTGATCTGGGCTATCCGGAAGTTGGCCAGCGTATGCACTGAATCCGGGTTGAGTAGTGTGATTTTTGCCGAACTGCATTTAAACGTATCCACATTTTCCAGCGTAAACTTCGATTTGGTTTCGGCGGTTATAAAACTATCCAGGTCGTAGGTAAATCTACCGGTACCCATCGTTTTGTGTGCCACAGAATCTGTAACCGGCGACATATCAAGCGTTACGTCGATTCCCGTCCATACTAAAGATTGTGTAGACGAATTGGTTGTGGTAGTAGTCTTTGTTACGGTGGTTTTTGTACAGGCCATTGGCGCAATGCTACAAATTGCTAATACAATCACTACGTAGGAAAACCAGTTTTTCAATGCCGCTAAATTTTGGGCTTCAAAGGTATGTGTTTTCGTAATGTTTAATCTGTTGATTTGGCGCCTAATTGATAAGCCGTTGTTAATAATATTGCTATTGTACAGCACACTATTCCTCCAAAATCATGTACAGGCTTTGTATTAATTGTTATATTTGAACCATTAGCTACTGCAGCTATATACGCTATGAGTATCAGACTTTCGTTAATCTTTTTATTGTTGTCGCAAACCTTGTTTGGTCAGCAAATTTCGTGGAAAAATACTACTCCTGTTGTTACGGCGTCTTTTAGAGGCTTATCGGTGGCAGATAATAAGGTAGCGTGGGTAGGCGGTAGTAAGGGGTGGATTGGCAAAACAAATGATGGAGGTGAAAACTGGGCAATGACTCAGGTAAAGGGCAAGGAGACGCTCGATTTCAGGTCGGTATATGCATTTTCTGCAAAAACAGCTGTTGTGGCAAATGCAGGATCGCCCGCCTGCATACTCCGCACAACCGATGGCGGTAAAAGCTGGAAAGAAGTATATAAAAATGCAGATACTGCTGTTTTCTTAGATGGTATTGCGTTTTGGAACGATACCGACGGCGTAGTATATGGCGACCCAATAAATGGAAGGTTAATGCTGCTGTATACAAACGATGCAGGCAAGACCTGGAGGCCCGAAGCGCCGAAAAAATGCCCTCCCGTTGCACAAGGCGAAGCCTCGTTTGCAGCCAGCGGCACGACAATAAGATGTTATGCCAACGGCAAAATTGTTATTGCTACCGGCGGTGCACAAAGCAGGCTACTGACCGGAAGCCGTGGCGGTAAATGGACCATAATAGCGCCGCCTATACTACAGGGCGAAAGTAGTATGGGGATTTTCTCGGTAGCTTTTGGGGATGAATACAATGGCATAATTGTAGGCGGCGACTACAAGCAGGAGGCGCTCGCAAAACGTCATGTTTTTTATACCGCCGATGGCGGGCGCACATGGCAAGCGCCGGCGCAAGCTACCGGTGGGTATCGCGAATGTGTAGAATATACAGAAGGTAATACAGCGGTGGCGGCAGGCCCTACGGGAATAGATATTACCTACGACGGCGGGCGTGTCTGGCAGCCGTTATCTTATCAGAAAGGCTGCCATGTGGTGCGCAAGGCGCGCAGGGGCGCTCTTGTAGTTGTAGCCGGAGGAAACGGTGCGATTGGCGTTTTGAAATAGGCGATTAGGCGTCAGGTTTTAAAATGCATTAACAAGTTATTTTAGATTATATTTATTATTGGCTGATTATTAGTTATTAGCGCTTATATTTTTTGAAACAATCATCTACTTTATATTAACACACTTTACCTTTGTACTTATGATAACCTGTCAGGCGATAAGTAGTAAAATACATTTTTTGAGGCGAACCAAACGAATGCCCGTTCCTATGTTGGCAGTATTTCTTTGTTTCGTTTTTCAAAGCGCTATCGCTTTGGGGCAGGATAAAATAGAGCAGTATAAACAACAGCTACTTAACGCTACTACAAATGAACAGAAAAACGAACTGCACGTAGAGATATACCGATACTATATGGCTTCCAGTCTCGATTCTGCAGATAAGTACACGCAGTTGGGCCTGGCCTATTTTACTGCCCACAATTTTAAGCCGGGTATTGCCAATATGTTGGTATGCAAGGGGGGGCTGTACTCTCAAACGGGTATGCTGGATATAGCCAAAAAAACCGAAGAAGAAGCTATCACCCTGTTTACGGCGCTAAACGATGAAGTGGGTATTGCGCGGGCAAATAGCATATTGGGTGTGGTAGAAGGCAAGAAGGGCAATTTTTCAGGAGCCAAGCAGTACTTTTTAAAAGCGCTAAAAGTATACGAACACACGAAAGACAAAAAAGGGATTGCCGATATCTACCTGAAACTGGGCGTAGCCAACTTTTATGGCGGTAACAACGATAAAGCTTTAGAATATTATCACAAAGCGCTGGACCAAACGAAAGGAGAGGAGCTGAGCCCCACTACATTGCACATACTGAATAATATTGGTACGGCCTATGCAAAAAAAGGCCTGATGGATAGCGGTAAAAAGTACATATCAACGGCTTTAGAGTTGTGCAAGGGGCAGGCTTATGCCAATCTGAGGGTTACGCCGCTATGCAATATGGGTAATTTTTACGAGATGTCAGGGCAGCTCGATCAGGCGCTCGAATACTACAATCAGGCGCTTGCCCTTGCTGGAAATGAACGACTGTCGGAGGAGTATGTGCGTATATTACTGGTGATAGGTAATGTGAAAATGCAGAGAAATCCCAATGAAGGGGAGGCAATGCTGCTGGATGCGCTGAACAGGGCAAAAGAAACGGACCAGAAAAACATATTGGTGGATGTGCTGGAGGGACTAATCAGTTTATACAAGCATCAGCACAACTATGAGAAAACGGTAACATACCTGGAAATGCAAAGCAAGCTAAAGGATACGTTGTTCAACTTAGACCGGGAAAAGATGAATGGCAATCTGGAGGCTATGTACGATGTGGAGCATATGAATGCACGAGTGCGCACCCTGGAATGGGAACAACAGGCGCAGCGTACACGTAGAAACATAATGTTGTTTATCGCTGTAATATTATTGGTTGGCCTGATAGTTTTGTTCTATTTTTTGTTGAAAACAAAAAAATTAAATGCCCAGCTGCTAAAACGTGAACAAGAATTGGATAAATCGAATCAGGTAAAGGATAAGTTGTTCTCTATAGTAGGTCATGATCTTGCGGGACCAATGGGCGCCATGCCGGTGGTGCTGAATATGTGCCGTACTCAGAATATGCCCGAAGAGGAAAAAAACAAAATGATGGGCCTGCTCGAGCGAAACGCTAAAGCGAATTACGAAACCTTGCAAAATCTATTGAGTTGGGGTAAGTCGCAGATAAGAGGGGTTACGCTCGATCAAACCAATTTCGACGCCAATAATGCCGCAGGTAGCGAATTAAGACTCATTGGAAGCGCAGCAGAGGATAAATCTATAGATATTGTCAATAACTTATCAGATGGTTTGACCCTTTTTGCTGATATTAACCATTACAAATTTATTGTGCGAAATTTGTTGTCCAACGCAGTAAAATATACGAACCCGGGCGGTAGGGTCATTTTAAATGCTGCACCCGACGGGAAAGGGGCGGTTGTTTTCTCTGTTTCAGATCAGGGCATCGGTATGTCGCAGTCCGATTGTTCTCGTGTGTTCGATACATTTGGAAAAAGCAAGCCAGGCACTGCTAACGAAACAGGTAATGGCCTAGGGCTAAAACTATGCAAAGAATTTGTGGAACAAAATGGCGGACGGATATGGGTGGAAAGTGAGCAGGGTAAGGGCAGCACATTCTATTTTACGCTAAAAGAGGGTAAATAAACAGCGTCGCTGCACCCTGAACGATACTGGCTTTATGCGTTAAGGCTTACTGCATATAATTGCCTGACGATTATTTGAGCGTATCGAATAATCAAAGTTGCCTAAAGTAGTACAGTACACGGAGCGCTCACAAAAAAAGAGGCGCTTACCGCGCCCCTTTGACAAAATAAATATCGTTTAGAAAAGTTCGTACAGCTTTCTGAGTCGGTCTCGTGTCATTATGGTCTGCCAGTTTGTACCCAGCGCATTTTCCCATAGCGGCGCCATTCCCAGCGATACATTGATCATTGTATCAAATTGTTCATCGGTCAGGCCTTTTGTAATGCCCTCTGGTATGTATATGTTGTTTTTCTCCACCATTTTATGGAAGGTTTCCACACCCTCCGGATAAAACTCCTGCAAGTGGTTGAACACAATACAGTTGCCTATGCCATGCTTTGTGCCCAGCAAATAGCTAAGGCCATAGCTAATAGCGTGCGCAACGCCTACCTGCGAATAAGCAATGCTCATACCGCCCGCATAAGAAGCCATCATCAGTTGCTCGTCGCTTTCGTCGTTCCACTCATCTTTATGCAGAAACACTTCTTCGCACAACTGTTGCGCTTTTTCGCCGTAAGACCGGCTAAACTCATTGATGTAGGTGCCCTTCAGCGATTCTACGCAATGGATAAAGCAATCCATGCCGGTGTAAAAGCGTTGGTTGGCAGGAGCGCCTTTTATCAGCTCCGGGTCCAGAACGATCTGATTAAAGGGGGTAAAGTCCGAATTCATACCCAGCTTGCGGGTAGGGCCTGTTAGCACCGTAGTTCGCGACACTTCAGCGCCTGTGCCAGATAGGGTAGGTATGCCTGCCTTATATACTGCAGGGTGCTTTACCAGATCCCAACCCTGATACTCGTGGGCCTTGCCGGGGTTGGTCATCATTATGCTTACCGCTTTTGCCATATCCATGGCAGAGCCGCCACCAATGCCAATAACTCCAGAAGCTGTGCCGTGTTGTTCTTTTATCAGGTTGGCCAGTTCATCAATATAGGTAGTCTTAGGTTCGTGGGTTACATCTACATCTATCAGCATATCGTTGCCTTGCAGCGGTATGCGGTTTCTGAGTTCATGGTTTTGGAAATGATGGTCGAGCAAAAACACCATTGGGGCGTTGTTGCGGCGGTGGGGAGCTAATATCTCGCCCAGTTGGTTGAAACTGCCGCGTCCGTACACCACATAATCCACCATTTTAAAATTGCGAAACTTCATATAATCAGTTTGTGTTGTTGAAGATAGCTATTGTTTTGAAATATGCTGCAAAAGTAGTGTTTTGCCGCAAGTGGGTGTAATATATGGCCTTTAGGTATAAAATTAACAATACCTATACGCAACAACATGCCCAGGCAGGCTCACATTCAAATAAACCATTGAGCAATTGCCCCTTAATCTGTACCTTCGCGTTATGAAAAATTTGCGTGAAGTAGCCCTGCCCGAGCTGGAAAAAATGTTGGCCAGCCTGGGTGAACCTAAATTCAGGGCTAAACAAATACACGAATGGGTGTGGCAAAAACATGCCGCAGACATTCAGGATATGACTAACTTATCTAAATCGCTGCGCGAAAAGCTCGCAGAGACCTATTTTATACCTAAGCTGAAAATGCACCACAGCCAGTACAGCAGCGACGGCACTATTAAAAATCGTCTGCAACTGCACGACGGCTTTTACGTGGAAAGCGTACTGATACCTACCGAAAAACGTATGACCGCTTGCGTATCGTCGCAGGTGGGTTGCTCCTTGTCGTGTAAGTTTTGCGCTACAGGCTATATGGATCGTAAGCGCAATCTCGAATTCGACGAGATTGTAGACGAAGTAACGCTGCTTAACGAGCTTTCGCAAAAACATTACAATAAAAATCTGACCAACATTGTGTTTATGGGTATGGGCGAACCGCTGCTCAACTACAAAAACATGATGAAAGCGATAGAGATAATAACATCGCCTTCGGGTCTGGGTATGAGCCCCAAGCGTATCACTGTATCTACTGCGGGCGTTGCAAAAATGATAAAGCAGTTGGGCGATGACAAGGTGCGGTTTAAACTCGCCTTGTCGCTGCATGCTCCAAACGACCATAAGCGAAACGAAATAATGCCGATCAATGAATCGAACAATCTGAACGCGCTTGTAGATGCCCTCAACTATTTTTATAAGGCCACCGAGAACGAAATTAGCTTTGAGTACATCCTCTTCAAGAACTTTAACGACAGCCTGAAAGATGCCGATGAGCTGATAAAACTATATCGCCGGGTACCTGCCGATCTGGTAAATATTATAGAATATAACCCCATAGATAATGCCCGCTACCAAAAGCCCGACGAAGATGTGGTAGACGAATTTATGGAACACCTTACCAAAAACAGGGTGAATGTGCGCCTGCGCCGTAGCCGCGGTAAAGATATAGACGCTGCATGCGGACAGCTTGCCAACATAGACCAGTAAAGCGACTAAGCAGATATGATGAACTAATCTGTCCATGATATAAACATAAACAAAGAGAGGATGTATGCTTGCGGCGTACATCCTCTCTTTGTTTATAGCTTATTATTACGGATTTACTATTTTATTGCTCGCACTGTAGCGCAATTCCTTTTGCTTTCACTTCCTCGCCGCTACACGATGCTTTAATTTCCTCGAGCACCAATTGCACTTTAGAACCGGGCTTCCATTGTTTTATATGATTAATTATTTCGGGCGTTAGCTGCGAGCCCTTTACTATTACAGGCCCCCAATTTTCGCCTTTACCAAACATGATGCATGTAAACCTTGTTACTTTGCAGTAGGGTAGGTCGGTAGTAAGTTTAGTATTAGTAAGCAGTTCAGCGCGGGTTGTTTTTACGGCTTTCACCTGGCCGTTTATTTCAGGGTTCATTTCTATAGAACCCAGCTTTACGTTGGGCGCCTCCTGGGCGGATGATGTGAATGATAGAGCTAATAGTGATATGCAAACCAGCGGCAGCGCTTTTTTCATGAAGCCATTATTTTATCTAAATTACAAATAGTACTTGGTTGTCTGTTTCATGAGTGGGGCGGGGCGATATAGTTATTTAGTGAATTTATAGGTAAGGGCATCTGCTCGTGCGTCTTGTTCGTGGCAGTTAAGGTGTATGTCCTGCACGTACATGGTTACATCTGGGAAGTCCCAACTCTTAATGAGGTCTTTTTGTGGAGTAGACATTTCGTTTCCATTTGTGTACAACGGCCCGTAAAAGTCGTGTCCCGGCGCTATTAAAGATATGGTAAAGCCCGACACCTTACAGCCTACCGAATCGGTAATGAGCATGGGGTTGGCCAGCACCATATCGCGAGTGGTAGTGTAAGAGGGTATATTGGGTATCCATACGCGCGGCGGCGGCAGTGGAGCATTTTGTTTTTCTTTATCTTTTTTTTGCTTGGTTTGTGCGCTCAGCAGCAATGACGGAAGCAAAACAATCACTAAAAACAATGCTTTTTTCATACCTCTATCAGGTTTTGCTTACAAAGATATTGTAAAATGCCCGAACAATATTGTGCCGCTTACGTAGGTATTTAGTTAATAATCTGCACTAAGATATTCGAGTGAAAGGGGGTGGTAGAACAATAATACCTGATCGGATATCGATTTAATGCGTAGTGTTTTTGTTCAGGTTTAGGGTTGGTAATTTCTAATGACAGAATAGCAGTATTCTTCGGTTGTGTGAGTATGTTTTACATACGAAGCCGCAGTGATGTAGACCTGTACAATACCGCCAATTTAGTAAGCTCTGCTTGCTGATAGCGCCCCTAAAAACGACTTGCTCAATGCCATTTAGCTCCGGATACTAACCCTTTACTTTGGTGATTGTCCCGATTCTTTGGGGCAATTGGCGCAGACGGCAAAATATATAGTAACTACTATCTGCTTAAATTCAGTCTTTGTTGTGTTTGGTGTACCGAGAGAATTATGACTGTATTTTGTTCTACAGTATATATAATTACGTAGGGGAAACGCTTTAAAGTAACATCACGGATTATTTTCCGTTTATCTATATAACTGTAAGCTAAAGGATTTTTACTCAGTGCAGAATACCTGTCTTCTACTTCTTTAAGAAACTCGAAACCTAATCCCTCACGAATATTCTCGTAATATATAGCCGCATCTTCTGTTTCCTAAATTGCTTTATTTATAGGCAAAATAGTATAGGTCAATGTTGCCTGCTTAAGCGTTCTCTAATACTGTCATGGGCAGTTTCTATTGCTACGGTCTTTAAATCGCCGTTCTTATAATCTTCCAGTATTCCGTAAAATTTATCCAATTCTTCTTGTGCATATCTATTGCTATTATTGCTGAATTCGAGCAATTGATACATTGCTTTTAGTTGCTCCTCATCAGCCGTATCTATATATCTATGCAATTCTTTTTTTATTGCCGAAATAGTCATACTTCGTAGTTCTTACAATAATACTGGATTTTCTTTATTTCTTATTTGGGTGTTGGTCTATATTGCAGGTGATAGAACGCTCATAATCGAAAGGGTTGAAATGATGGATGTAGATAGAGCATAATTTGCTGAGCAACGGAATATAATTGTCTTTTACTCGAGTCTTAGATTGATGGGTTGGATTTGACACAAATTTACGCATAGTACCTACAAAATGATACCGTCCCGATTCTTTGGGAACACTGCTCTAATGGCGAAATATTTGGTAATACCAATTGGCGTACATTATCCGGCATATTCCAACACATAAACAGGTTTGTATTTGTGCAAAAAAATCAACTGAAATAACGGTTTTCGCTTTGCCGGCAAAAAGCCCGAACGGGCTTAAACTAATAATAACCCCGGGAGCATCCCGGG
>CAZLPE010000040.1:0-29878 GCA_964561325.1 uncultured Flavipsychrobacter sp. | reverse complement strand
CTGAAACAGCTTACGCCTATTATGTTGCCCTGTTCGTCTTTTATGGGTTTAAATCGTATTTCTATATCCGGCGTCTGTCCGTCTATCAGTATGCCTTTGTCCAGTATATGGTGTGCGGTTCCATCGAACGCCCGGAGGTATCCGGCGCTTATTTTTTCGAAGAAGGCGGGGTGTTTTTCTTCCAGAATGTCTCGTTGTCCGGTTGTCGGGTACACGCCAAACAGCTTGTACAAATAGTCTTTAAACGGTTTGTTGAATGCCAGATAGCGCATTTCGCGGTCTACAGACCACAGGAAATCGTCGGTGTTTTCTATAAGCGCTAAAAAGTTGAGCTGGTCTGTTTTTATTTTTCGTTGCAGCGTTTCTTCTTTTATGGCGCTCTCCACGGTTATTTTTTCCGTTTTTTGCTCCAGTGTTTTGTAGTTTTTTTTAAATCTTTTCAGGGAGCGGTATATGCTTATCAGCGCGCCGGCCGCCAGCGTTATGGTCAGGGCCATTATTATGTTGTTCTGGCGCCTTATCTGCACATCTTTTTCCAGATTGGCTATCTGGATTTCGTGTTCTACATTGTCTATTCCTTTTTCAAGGTCGTAGTTGGCGTTTTTTTGTGTGCGCAGCGTTTTGGCTTCGTGCGCCTCGTGGTAGCGTTGCAGGTACACAATAGCATTGTTGAAGTCGCCTTTTTTCTGGTAGTATTTCCAGTTGGCGCCCGCAGCGCGATACACCAGTTCCAGCGAGTCGCCGTTCAGGGTGTTCAGGTTCTCGCGCAGCAGCTTGTCTTCATCGTTCAGTAGTTCTTCGGCCTGTTTGTATTTGCCTGCTTCGGTATATAGTTCGGCCAGTTTTATCAGGTTAAACAGTCTGTCTTTTATATTTCTGTTTGCCGCTTCGTTTAGCGCCAGGCTTTTGCGGTAGCAGGCTTCGGCCGAGTCTGTATTTTTCAGCGCTACATACGAGCTGCCTAAATTGCCGTATACTACCGACAGCGCATCTTGCCAGTTGTGTAGCTGCCCCGGAAAACGGGGCATCCAGTTTGTGATATAGTCTATAGCATTGTGGTAGTAGTATATGCTGCTGTCGTAATATCCGGCTTTGAAGTAGGCAAGGCCGGTGTTGCCTATGGTTTCCTGCCGCCTGAAGTAGTATTCCTCTGTTTCGTTTTTGCAGGAGTTCAGTTTACCAAAGGTTTCGTTGAACAGGCGCGCCGACTCCAGGTATTTTTCCTCGTGATAGAACGACATGGCTACGCGAAACAAGTAGACCGCTTCTTCGCAGTCCGATTTGCAACTGTAGGCTACCGCCTTGGCTTTGGCATAATACATAAATGCATCGTCGTATCTGCTCAGTTTGTAGCATACATTGGCTTTAGACATGTATGCGTGAAACATGCTACCGGAGTCGAAGTCGGTACGGTAGGTGTTTATTAGCCACAGCAGGCTGTCGGCATACAGGTGGGCTTTGTAGTATTGGTTGGCATTGTTGAGGTAGTAGGCGTGCTTTTTTATGTATACCTGATACTTGTCTACGGGCGCAAGTTCTTGCCCTGCAAGCGCGCTGTCCAGAAATGGTATAAATGCCTGCATTCCCCTGACGTACTTTGTTTTATCGGCCAGGTCCAGTATTGCGCGCGTTTGGGTAGAGGTTTGTTGTTTTTCCTGAGGGTGTCTGCATCCCGTCGCCACAACCACCGTCGCCAATATGGCGAACATGAAATTGATGGTTGTTTTTAGCGTCATGGCGTCTTTATTAGGTGCGGCGGTTACAATGCTTAGGATTTGTTGGGCGTTTCTACAAGGGTTTTTATAGTGTCTTTAGTAAATGGCTTAATTATATAGCCAGCTACATCGCCATTTGTTTCTGCCCTTTCCTGATCTTGTTTGCTTATGGAGGACGATAGTATATACAGTTTGTACTTGGTTTTGAGGTGTTTAGGCAGAGCGGCAAATTTTTCTAAGAAAGCCCAGCCGTCTATTATAGGCATGTATATATCTAACAGTATTACTGCTTCGGGGATTTGATCAATGGGCATAGTATTGCCCCCCAGATAATTTAATGCCGATTGCGAATCGGTGAATTCAACAATCTGCGATTCCGGATATACGCTTTTAATGATTAATCTGGTAAGCAGATTATTCATCGCAACATCGTCTATTATTACAAAGCAATGATTTTGTTCCATTTTAGGATTTGTTAGGCTTTATTTTCGGTCTGGCCAAGTCTTTTGTTCAATACATGAACAATTAACTTGATTGATTCTTTGGTGAGCGGTTTTATGAGGTAGTACTCCACATATTTGTTGTCGTGGGCCCGTGTCATATCGCGCTTATCAACCGACGACGAAAGTATGTATATTTTTATACGGTTTTTTACCAAATCGTCCAATTTGTCAAATTTTTCCAGAAAGCCCCATGCATCCATGATGGGCATAATAATATCGAGCAGCAATATTGCGCGGCCGTCGTAATCAGGGGCGCTGTATTTTTCCACAATATGGTCAAAGCCTTTTTGAGCTTCGGTAAAATCCTGAATGTTGGCCTCCGGGTATATTTTTTCCAGTATTTTCCGGCAGAGCAAATTATTTATTTTGTCGTCGTCTATTATTATAAAGTTATTGAAGTAGTTCATTGTATTTGCTTTAGTTGTGCTAATGCTTGATGTTTTATATCATAAAATGGTCAAACCCCAGAGGGAGTGTGATATTGAAGGTGATTTTCGATTTTTTGTCGTTTTCTACCGTTAGTTGTCCGCCCAGCGTTTCTGCAATAGCGCGTGCATAAAACAGCTTTATACCTCCGCCGGTAAGGTGTTGATATAGTTTTTTATACACATCCAGTATATTATCTTCAATATCTTTCAGGTTTATACCTGCGAGGTTGTCGGTTATAGATAGCGTTACGTTTTTATCTGCGATCATGCTGGAAATAATAACATTCAGCTTTTGCGTGTCAGCGGTGTATTTTACCATGCTATGCAGCAAATGCAAAATAACTTCAAATAAGTAATACCTGCACGACCAGAAGTAATTAATTCTCGAAAAATCTGTAACTATGTCTATTATGCGGTCGGGATATTCAAAATTTATCTTTTGTTTTATTTCGATTAGTAGTCTTGTCAGGTCTACCTGTTCCTGATTCAGCAGCACATTGGTTTTTACAAGCAGCGTGCTGTTCAGGTCGCGCATCACTTCGTCCAGTTTTGCCGATGTTCTGCTTATGGCGCCCATCAGTTCTGCTTGTTCGTATGCAGGCAGGGCGTCGCCGCTTTCTTTCAGCAGGCTGGATATACCCATAAGGTCGGCAACCTTTGCGCGCAGATTGTGCGACACCACATGGCTAAACTCTTCGAGGCTTCTGTTGCGCAGGTTCAGGTCGTTGATCAGTTTATTCTGCTTTAGTTCGGCAACTTTATTTTCGTACTTGCGGTGTATGTTGTCGAGCGCAAAATTTACAGTGCGCGACAAGCGTTCCAAAATGATCACTTCTTCGTTGGTAAACGAGTCGTTTTCATCAGAATAGATAGCCATAACCAGCTCCTGGCCAGTATTCAGGCGGATAGGCAGGCTTATAGAGGAATGCAGATTGTATCGTTCGGCAATGTGCAGCCACGGGCTAAAAATAGACGACGACTGCATATTGTTTATCACCACGCTCTGCTGGGTGCGCAGCGCGGTAGCGGTGGGTCCGTTGCGGTGGTTTTCGTTTTCCAGATCTATCAGAAAATCGTCGAGGTAGTGTATTGCAGCGCCAAATTTGTGCGTGGGGCTTATTAGTTGGGTTTCGCTGAGCGGGCCCGGCGCATAGCCCACCCACGCCAACTCGAACTGGCCATATTCAATTATTTTTTTGCAAACATTTTCCAGCATCGAAAATTCGTCGGCGGCCACCATCACTGTGTCTTCTACCACGCACAGCAACTCAAATTCGCGCAGCAGGCGTACATATTGTTGCTCGCGTTTTACATTTTCGGTTATTATTTCAGAAATGAGCATTAGCCCGCCGGTGGTTCCATCATCTTTCATCCATGGCTTAATGTTCCATCGCAAGTTTTGCACGCTGCCATCCATCAGTTGCATCTCTTCGTTGTCGCGTTTATACACGGCGCCCGTCAGTAAGCAGTTTTGCAAAACCTCCTGTATATGATCGGGCAGGCTCGGGAAGATGTCCAGCAGTGTTTTTCCTACAGCGTCGGCTCTATCCAGATTGTATCTACCCAGCCACACATCGCTTGCCGTGATAATCTTCAACTGGTCATTGAGCATTAGCAACGATACCGGCGCTTGCTCCATCAGCGACTGCAGCAGTCTTTCGTTTTCCTGATTTTTTATGCAGGCATGGGCGCTGTCGTACCGGCATTTGCCGGCTGCCTCCATACCGTACCGGGCAGCAAGGGTAACTACTGCATGGTCGCCTGCGCCAGAAATGGCAATGGTAACATCGGTTTGAAGCAGTCCGCAATAACTGTGCGCTTCTACAGCTGCATTGTTTGCTACAGCAGCGGCAATGCCAGACAATACCGTGTCGGTATCGGTGAGCAATAAAGCTTTTTGCAGCGTTTGTTTTTCTTCTACTTGTCCGTTTACTGCGCACAAGTCAGTAAACCGTTTGTTTGTCCAGAGCAGATCTCCGGTCAGTGAGGCCACGCAACAGTAATCTGAAGAATGGTCTAAAATCCGGTATAGGTCATTCAATTGCATTGGGTCCAGTTAGTTTGGGCAAGCTATGGTGTAAAGGGGTGTATATGCTAAAAGGTAATGAATATTGGGTTGAGGTTTTAGCAGCTATAAATGTACAAACAGGCAATCTATATTGCGTTGTTTTTTGCTTGTTTTTATTTCTTTTTAGTTAATAGGTAGCGGTAATATACGGTATCTGGTAGTTGCTTTCCGGTTTATTAGCCATTAAAAAAGTTTCTGCCTTAATTAGTTACATGTACGTACTTCTAAATATTGACAATAATATGAAAGTACTTTTAAAATGAAACTGACCGTCGTCAGTTTTTTGGTATTATTTTGGCGAGCCGGGCGGTTTCGCGTTTAATTTAAATGTTTGGAATAAATTTGTTTTATGGTACTTAGCAGATTTTGGTTGATCATCATACTTTCTTCGGTTGTTTACATTCTGTTTTTGCTGGCTACCGGGCAGTCTTATTCTATAGACTATGTAGTAAACGGTAAGAAGGACGAACCGTTACTGCTCAAGGAAATGTATCTCAAAACCTTGCCCGCATCGCTGCAAGATAGCCTGATACATGCCAAAGACGGTAAATATGTGCTGAAAGGCGCCACAGCAAAAAAAGACACATTGCTGACGCTGGACAAAGAAATGGTGCGTATGACCTGCGGCAAGCAAGCCACCGACGGCATATTGCCCACCTGCAAGAACACTATTTTTGATCTGGTATTGCCGCTCATAGCTTATCTGTCGTTTTTCTGCGGCATACTACAGTTGCTCATAGATTCGGGTGCGTCACAGCGGTTGGCGCGCTTGTTGAGTCCGGTATTTGTAAAGATATTTCCGGAGGTGCCGGCAAACCATCCGGCTATATCGTACATGATGCTCAATTTTGCCGCCAATTTTCTGGGTCTCGATTCTGCGGCAACGCCTTTTGGGCTGAAGGCTATGGAGAGCCTGCAGGAAATAAACCCTGATAAAGAGAAGGCGAGCAATCCGCAAATCATGTTTTTGTGCCTGCATGCCGCAGGGCTAACGCTTATACCCACATCCATTATAGGCTACAGGGCTGCTCAAAACGCCCAAAATCCGGCCGATGTTATGCTGCCGTGTATCATCACTTCGTTTGTAGGCACGCTGGCGGCATTGATAATAGTGGGTATACGGCAACGCATCAACTTTCGCAGCGCCACCCTGTTGTTGTCTATTGGCGGGCTAATGGGCGTTATTGCGGGTTTGCTACTCTACATTACGCGGTTAGATCTGCTGTCGAAAAACCATTTTACCAATAATATTTCCAATGTTATACTCTTGCTCATCATACTGGCCATCCTTACCTACTCCTTCCTCAACGAGCGGGTATTTGCCGCCTCCGACGGCAATGTGTTTTCGTCGTTTGTAGAGGGGGTATCGTCGGGGTTAAAAACCGGCGTTACTGTTTTTCCCTACATACTGGGTATGCTTGTGGCAATATCGCTGTTTCGTAATAGCGGCGTTTTCGAGATTATATCGGGTTTGCTTGCCAAATTTTTTCTGGCGTTGGGCATCAATAAACAGGTAGTCGATGCGTTGCCTGTGGCTATTCTGCGCCCGTTCAGCAGTAGTGGGTCGCGCGGGTTTATGATAGACTCTATGCAAACTTATGGCGTAGACTCGCTAACGGGCCGGCTATCGAGCGTATTTCAGTGCTCTGCCGAAACAACTTTTTATGTTATAGCCGTTTATTTTGGCAGCGTTAAGGTCAAAAACACACGCTACACCCTGTCTACTATGCTACTTGTAGATCTGGTATGCGTGGTGGCTGCCATATTGGTTTGTTCGTTGTTTTTTTAGCTTGGCCGCCGGAGCTGCTTGGCAGTTTATTATAGTAATTTGGCATAATTGTTGCTTTAACATTTCTTTTAAAACCTAAACCTATATGCGACATTTTTACGTCCTGACTTTTCTTACCGCACTTTTTGCCAATTTCTCTTTATCTGCGCAAACCATTACTACTATTGCCGGCACCGGCTATCGCGCCGGCACGGGTTTCGGCGGTTATACCGGCGATGGCGGCGCCGCTACCAATGCGCAGTTGGCCCATCCGTATGGCATTGCTTTCGATGCTGGTAGAAACCTGTATATAGCCGACGGCGTAAACCACTGCGTGCGCAAGGTGACGCCGGCCGGAATAATAACCACCATTGCCGGCACCGGCACAGCAGGACATACCGGCGACGGCGGCCCTGCCACAGCCGCCACCTGCCGATATCCGCATGGTATAGTAATAGACCCCGACGGCAGCATCATTTTCACCGAAAACGGCAATCATTGCATCCGCAAAATTGCGCCTTCGGGCATTATCTCTACCATTGCAGGCACAGGGCTGCCTGTATTCTCGGGCGATGGCGGTCCCGCAACGGCTGCGGGCGTTATTGGCCCCGGCGGAATATGTCGCGATGGCGCCGGCAATCTCTATTACTGCGACGGCGCCAGCAGCTCTATAACCCATATACGCAAAATAGACCCTGCAGGCATTATCACTACAGTAGCCGGCTCGGGAGCGTCTACCTATAGCGGCGATGGCTTACCCGCAACCGATGCCGGCTTTTCGAGCCCTACAGACATTACGCTGGATGCATCGGGCAATCTGTTATTTACATCGTGGGGCGATCACCGCATCCGTAAGATAGGCACAGACGGTATAATAAGCACAATTGCTGGCGTTAGTTTCTCGGGCTATGGCGGCGAAGGATTGCCGGCAACAGCTACTCAACTCAACTATCCGGCGTTTCTGGCGGTAGACACCATTGGTAATATTATTTTTTCCGATCAGATTAACCATCGCCTGCGCAAGATCAACACCTCGGGCCTGATAGTAACTGTGGCCGGCAATGGCACAATGGCCTATGCCGGCGACGGCGGACCGGCGACCGCAGCAAACCTAAACTCGCCCATGGGCGTGCATATATCCGGCAATGGCGTTATTTGCTTTGCAGATATGCAGAATAATGTAGTGCGTAAAATTACGATGAACGGGCCCAAATTTACCTGCGGCGCCCTGCAACGGCTACAGGCGTGTATCAACGACATTGCTGTTCCGGTAAACATACTGCTGGCGGTAACCCACAATGTAGCAGGCCCTACCGACACCTGGAGTGTGGCGGCTGCGCCTGCGCATGGCGCGCTTACGGCCAGCTACGCTACAGTGGCCACCGGCGGTATACTACTGCCAACCGGATTGAGCTACACGCCCGCAACGGGCTATTCCGGCCCCGATACCTTTAGCGTGCGCGTAACCGATGGAGCCGCCTCCGATACCACATTTGTGTATGTACAAGTTAGTCCGCTGCCCGATGCGGGCGTGGTAACTGGCGATGATACGCTCTGTTTTGGCGATACGCTGACCTTTGCCTCCACTACGCCGGCGGGCAGGTGGATATCTGCATTGCCCACCATTGCCTCTGTAACGCCCGCTGGGCATGTGCGTACGCTGAGCCTCGGCGAAGACACCATACTGTATGTTTATGCCAATTATTGCGGAGCAGACACTACCCGCTATCCGTTGGCGGTTGTAGATTGCTCGCTGGAAACGCCTGTGCGCAATACCGCAAAGCTGTATATGACATTGTATCCCAATCCGGCTTCAGAAACGCTTACCATAGCCACTACGGCGGCCAATGGAACAGTAACGCTCACCGACATGGTAGGCAGGCAGTTGGCAAGGCGCGCAGTAGTAAGCACAATTAGTGAGCTGGACGTACATAATTTGCCATCGGGTATTTATGTGGCCGAATGGAAGCATAATGGAGGTACGGTTAGTCAGAAAATAGCTATCCGTTAGTCGCTGTCATCATATCGTCATATTGAGGGTGTTGCCATGAAATGATATAGATTTTCGGTATATTTATTGAAATTATCGTTACCTCACAAACCTTTCAAGCCTTACTTATGAGCAGAACAATTTTTTTTGCATTATTTAGTTTTCTGTGTGTAAATAATGCGTTTGCACAGTATTACACAAAAGCAAACAGCAAATGGTTTTATGGCTACAGTGCCGGCATTGATTTTTCGTCGGGCAGGCCGGTAAGTTTTTATGCTACAAATATGGGCAGCGACGAGGGCGCTGCAGGGGTTTGCGATATACACGGGAATACCTTGTTTTACACAGACGGCACAAAGGCTATAAACAGGCTGGGGGGCGTAATGAGTAACGGATATTCGCTTACGCCCTTCAATACCTATGGCAGTTGCACGCATGCCGCGCAGATAGTGCAGAATCTTGCCAATCTGGATCAGTATTATGTGTTTTCCTTGCAGGAGGATGTGCGGTTTGTAAATCCCGGCGACAATAATGCCGGACGACTGTGCTACAGCATAGTAGATATGACGCTGGATAGTGGCAGAGGCGGTGTGCTGGACTCGGTAAAGGGCGTTATGCTGGATAGTTTTTTGTCGGAGAAAATGATTGCTATACCCGGTAACAACTGTAATGTTTGGCTCATCAACCACAGCAGAGACCTGGCAAGATTTTATGCCCGCGAAGTAACAGCTACAGGTATAAGCCTGCCGGTGGTGTCGAATGTAGGTACAAACAGCGCGGTAGGGTACTATTCGCAAGGCACAATATGCGCTTCGCCCGACAGAACTAAGATTGCCATGTTTTCTTACCAGATAACTACTTCCAATCGCTCGCTGGAGCTGTATAAATTTGACCCTAATACGGGCGTTGTATCTGATGGGCAAATACTTCAGACAGGTACTATGGGCTACGGCTGCGAGTTTTCGCCGGATAGTAAGCGACTGTATGCGCAAGAGGGTGCAAACGGTAATGTGAAACTGGTGCAGTATAACTGTGCATTGCCCTCGCTGAGCGCCATTGTGGCCTCGAAAAGCATTGTTTTTGAAGATACTCCCCGAACCGCCATCTTCGGGCTTAAATTGGGACCCGACAAAAAAATTTACTTCATATCCTCCAATCCCGATAGCCTTGACTGTATATCAGCGCCCAACAATAGCGGTCCAACATGGGGTTATCTGAAAAATGTTGTGGGGTTGCAATGGGGCAGCAGGGGCGTATATGGATTGCCCAATACTTATGTGACCGCCGATACCAGCTGCTCCATCATAAAGCGACTGGAAACGCCTGTAATACATGCGCAAGCTACGTTTACGGCATTCCCCAATCCGGCGTCGGGTGTGCTGAGTATAAACACGCACAACCCAGAGGGAACAATAACGCTGACAGACGTAACCGGGCGGCAAGCGCTAAGCAGTAAAGTACTGACTACAACTACAACTCTGGATATTTCGGCATTACCTAAGGGGCTGTATCTTGTTCTGTGGACAGCTGAAAATGGCGCCCGTGCAATGCAAAAGATAATACTGGAATAGCCAATAGCAAGCAGCCGAAAGGCTGAAAGCAAGGGGCATAAAAAAAGCTGTGCGCACAAGCGAACAGCTTTTTTTAATTTATGTTGCCAAGCAATGGCATTGCAAAAAGATAGTACATTAGTAAGTAACCGGAAAAGTAACCGATGTTTTATCCCACATCATCTTAATGGCGTCGGCAGTAGCCTCGATAGTAAATTGCTCTACTACGTTATCCAGCGTAGCGGCGGCAACGGCAGCGGTCAGCACATCCTTTGTTTTGTCGTAGTCGTAAGCGCCCCATTGGCCCAATTTACTGTTGAGCAGTAGCGTCCATTCATTTTTGCCGGGTATTACAAAAAGGGTATACGTACCCGCTTTTACCGGCCTGCCCACTACTTTGCAGTCTTTAGCAAAGGTGATTTGCGTGGCTTCGTCGGCGCCGGCGCGCCATACCTTTCCGTAGGCCTCTAAGCCGCCAAAAATAACCCGTCCTTTTTTGTAGGGTCTACCGTAAGCAATGGTCATATTAGCGGTTCTAACCGTATCGTGGGGGCTCTTGCGTTGTTCTTTAGGTTTGTCTTGCGCAAATAAAGAGGAGGCTGCCAGCAGCAGCAAAAAAGTAAGGGATAAAAGTTTTTTCATAAAATTATTTTGGCTGCAAGTTAATGCCAAAACTCAATTCAAAATGCTTGCAGCTGGTGTTTTTAGGGGGTAAATAGGGGTAAAAATACCGTGCGCCGGCGCTGAACGAATAGTGCAACCAACATGGCTACGAAATAGCGATAAGCCGCCGCCAAACGCGGAGATGTGCAGATAAAAGCTACTTTTGTTGCACATAACCACTAATACTAACAATACCCCGAAATATGTTGTCATTAAACCTCTCTGGTAAGACTGCGCTTGTAGGCGGAAGTACGCAAGGCATTGGCCTGGCTACGGCGCAGGCATTGGCTGCGCTGGGCGCAAACTGCGTGCTGCTGGCGCGCAACGAAGAAAAACTAAAAACAGCGGTAGCAACGCTTGCCAAAACCGACGAACAGCGCCACAGCTACCTTGTAGCCGACTATACAAATGCCGATCAAGTGCGCGAAACGGTGGCCGGATATGTGGCCGAAAACCAGGTGCACATATTGGTAAACAATAGCGGCGGCCCTGCCGGCGGCCCGATAACAAATGCAAAACCGGAGGATTTTTTAGCCGCATTTCAACAGCACCTTATATGTAATCATTTTATTAGTCAATTGGTTATAGATGGCATGAAGGACGCAGGTTATGGGCGGATAATAAATATCATTTCTACATCGGTTAAAATTCCGCTTAAAGATCTTGGCGTTTCCAACACGGTGCGCGGAGCGGTGGCGTCGTGGGCAAAGACCATGGCCAACGAGCTGGGACAGTATGGAATTACGGTGAACAACGTGTTGCCCGGAGCCACCACTACCGAGCGGCTGACGACGATAATAGCCAACAAAGCGGCAAAGACAGGCAAAGCAATTGCTGAAGTAGAGCGCGAGATGATGAATGAAACACCTGCGCGTCGTTTTGGCAAACCAGAGGAAATAGCTGCTATGGCTGCGTTTTTGGCCAGTCCGGCGGCTGCCTACGTAAACGGCGCCAGCATACCAGTGGATGGCGGACGAACCGGAAGCATCTAATACATCGAAGGGTAAACACTGATTTAACAGACAATACACATTTGTAAAAGCCGTATTTGCATAATCAGGAAAAAAATTAAGCCGTTTTGGGATGCAAAAAGGTGTTTTCTGCTGACAGAAATATGACATTGCAAATAAATTTATCTCAAAAAATCGGCTGAAAGCCGCCACAGGCTTGAAAAACATTTTTTCAAAAATGTGTACAACTTTTCAGAATTGTGTTGTAGTTTTGCCCTCGCTTTTATATAATGGAAAGTTAATTTTCAAATTTATTCCTGTGCCAGAATCATTGAAGCCGCTTTTTAGAATTTGCTCCCGGAGCGCATTCGCTTTGTTTGTTTTTTTGCTATTATGCAACATATCTGCTATTGCAGCCCCTGATGGGAAAGCTTTGTTCATGTCGAACTGCGCTGCCTGCCACAATCCGTTGAAAGACGCGACAGGGCCGGCGCTGCAAGGTATCGACAAGACGTTGCCTCCCAAGCCATGGTTGTATGACTGGGTGCATAACTCAGCAAAACTTATTGCCGCTGGCGATAAGACCGCGGTAGACATCTACAACAAGTGGAACAAAACCGCGATGACTGCATTCCCTCAGTTGTCTAACGAAGAGATCGACGCGATCATTACCTACGTAAACGGTGTGAAAGCTGAAGGTCCGAAAACTCCGGAAGCAGGCGCTGCAGCAGCCAGCGGATCTGGCGAGAGCAACGGATGGGTATACACCATCATCACGCTGTCATTGCTGGTGTTAGTAGTTATACTGTGGAAAGCAAACACAGGTCTGCGCCGCGCTGCAAACGAGAAAGTAGGCATACCAAACGAAAAAGAAATACCGCTGTACCGCAGCAAAGTAGTAATAGCAGTGTTTGCGATACTTGTATTCATATTTGCCGGTTACTGGATAGTGAACGGCGGCGTAAACGAAGGTCGTCAGCAGAACTACATGCCGCTGCAACCTATATACTACTCGCACAAGGTGCACGCAGGTATCAACCAGATCAACTGTTTGTATTGCCACGCAGGCGCTGAAAAGAGCCGTCAGGCAATGATACCTTCATCTAACATCTGTATGAACTGCCACAAGCAGATCAACTCATACAGCGGCGAAGCAGAGCATCCGCTGAAAACAGCCGAAGGCAAAGTGATCAACGGTACAGAACAGATAAAACTGCTCTACAAATATGCAGGTTGGAACGAAGAGAAAAAAGACTACGAGCGCGATGCAATGGGCAACATCAAAGCAACGCCAATACAATGGGTTAAAATTCACAACTTGCCCGACCACGTATACTTCAACCACGCTCAACACGTAAAAGTAGGTCAGGTACAGTGTCAGCGTTGTCACGGCGACATTCAGGAAATGGATGAAGTGTATCAGTTTGCACCGCTGTCAATGGGCTGGTGTATCAACTGTCACCGCCAGACAGAAGTAAAATTCACCGACAATAAATTCTACAGTATTTACGAAAAATACCACGAGGAACTGAAAACCGGTCAGCGTACAGGAGTTACAGAAGCCGAAATGGGCGGTACTGAGTGTCAGAAATGTCACTATTAATAGAACAAATTGTAGTTGAGCAAAGTAGAATAGTGACTGAGGAAGGCAGTAGCGAGGCAAAAACAAAATAGCCGGAACAACTGAAGAAGACTTTCTCCATTTTTTTGAATTTTGAATTTTGAATTTGCAATATGAGTCAAAAACAATATTGGTCGGGCCTGGAAGATTTGAATAAAATCAATGCTCCTCATACGGAAGTGGCAGACAATGAGTTTAAAGAAGAATTGCCGTTCGATTTAAGCGACAGCTTATTCAACGCCAATACGCCTCGCCGCGACTTTTTGAAGTTTCTCGGTTTCAGCACATTGGCAGCTACGCTGGTAGCGAGTTGCGAAATGCCTGTGCGCAGAGCCATTCCTTATGCAATAAAGCCTGAAGACATTGTACCGGGCGTACCAAACTACTATGCCTCTACTTTTGCCGACGGCGGCGATTATTGCGCTATCGTTATCAAAACAAGGGATGGTCGTCCTATCAAAATAGAAGGCAATGATATGTCTTCTATCACAAGGGGCGGTACTTCTGCAAGAGTTCAGGCAGCCGTACTTAATCTGTACGATAAAGCGCGTATACGTTTCCCTTATGCCGATGGCAAAGAGGCTACGTTCGACGCAATAGATAGGGTAGTGAAAGAAGGATTGGCAGCAAAAACAGGTTATCTTGTTACGTCGTCTATTCTTAGCCCATCTACAAAAGAAGTTATAGCGCAGTTTGTAGCTAAGTTCCCGAATGTGAAGCATATTGTGTACGATGCTATTTCGTATTCAGGTATGCTGCAGGCCAACGAAGCATGTTACGGCAAACGCGCGCTACCTACATTCCATTTCGACAAAGCAAAAACAATAGTGAGCATCGGCGCAGATTTTCTGGGCACATGGTTGTCTCCTGTTGAGTTTTCAAAAGCATATTCAAAAGGTCGCAAGATCAGCGCAAAAGACACCAAGAGTTTGTCTAAGCACTATCATGTAGAACCTAACCATACCATCACCGGCGCTGCCGCCGATCATAGAGCTACATGCCGCCCTACCGAAAAGGGTATGGTTGTTGCAGCGCTGTACAACGCAGTTGCCAATGGCGCAGCTCCTTCACTTCCATCGAAAGGACTGAACGAACTGGTAAACAAAGCCGCGGCCGACCTTAAAAAAGGAAACGGTATGGTGGTGTGCGGATGCAACGACGTAGCGATACAAACTGTTGTAAACGCAATAAATGATAAGATAGGCGCTAACGGTACAACCATCAACTGGGCAACTACCAGCAACTACAAACAAGGTATCGACAAGGATATCGTGGATATGGTAGCTGCTATGGAAGCCGGATCGGTAGG
The DNA here is from genome assembly GCA_964561325.1 of uncultured Flavipsychrobacter sp. Classification (GTDB taxonomy): domain Bacteria; phylum Bacteroidota; class Bacteroidia; order Chitinophagales; family Chitinophagaceae; genus Nemorincola. Next base: position 15,313 of record CAZLPE010000040.1, on the reverse strand, counting down.
TACGGTGATACTGGCAGGCGTTAACCCTGTTTACGATTATTTTGAAGGTAAGAAATTTGCAGCTGCCCTTACTAAAGTAGGCGTTACTGTATCGTTTGCCGACAGAATGGACGAAACAGCGCAGAAATGTAAATTTGTTGTTCCTGATCATAACTTCCTTGAAAACTGGGGCGATGCTGAACCAAGAGCTAACTACTACAGCTTGCAGCAGCCCGGTATTGCGCCTCTGTTTAAGACGCGCGCTATGCAGGATTCGCTTATGACATGGGCCGGCGGTACACAAGCCTATGCTGATTTCTGGAAAGACTACTGGATGAAAAAGCTGGGTAGTCAGGCAGCATTCGATCAGGCCCTTCAGGATGGTGTAATTGAGCCAAAAGAAATAGCTATGGGCGGCGCTACTTATGCAGGTAACGTAGCTGACGCTATAGGAAAAATACAAGCAAGAAAAGCAAGTACCGGTGTAGAACTGGTAGTTTACCAAAAAGTAGGTATAGGTCATGGCGGTGCATGGAGTAACAACCCATGGCTACAGGAAATGCCCGACCCAATAACAAAAGCAACTTGGGATAACTATCTGTGCGTATCGCCAAAAAGAGCGAAAGCGCTGGATGCAGAGTTGACCGGCTTTAGCGAAGTAGAATCTAAAAAGCGCGTAGTGACCGTAAAAGGCGCTAACGGCTATACGATAAAGGCTCCGATTATTGTAGTGCCAGGTATGCACAACGATGTTGTAGCGCTTGCAGTAGGATACGGTCGCGATAAGATGGTGGGTCGCGCAGCGGCAACCGACGAGACTGCTGGAAATGAAAAAGGCGGTAAAAATGCTTATCCGTTCGTGATGTTCAACGGTGTTACGTTTGAATCTCACCATGACGTGACAATAGCGCCAACTACCGAGTTTTATGATATAGCTATTACACAAACGCACAACAGCTACGAGGCGCGCCCAATACTTCATGAGTTTACACTCGAGGAGTTTGAGAAAGACCCTAAAGTATTGCTGAAAGAGCGCGGAAACGAGATTGCTGAATTTGCAGAAATTCCATGGTTGGAAGAAGGCAAAGAAGCTGAATCAGAGAAAATAATAGGCGAAAATACAGAAGAGGAGTTCCGTAAGAACGGTACGTTGTATCCAAACCATCCTTACGAAGGATTGAAGTGGGGTATGTCTATCGACCTTAATACATGTATAGGCTGCGGCGCGTGCGTTGTAGGCTGTATGGCCGAGAATAATGTATCGGTAGTAGGTAAGGAACACGTGATGAAGTCGCACGAAATGCACTGGATCAGAATCGACCGTTATTTCAGCGGTAAAGTGGAAGAACCAGATACAATACAAACAATATTCCAGCCAATGCTTTGCCAGCATTGCGACAACGCTCCTTGCGAAAACGTTTGTCCGGTGTCGGCTACCAACCACAGTACAGAAGGTTTGAACCAAATGGCTTACAACCGTTGTATTGGTACTAAGTATTGCGCTAACAACTGTCCGTATAAAGTGCGTCACTTTAACTGGATGGACTGGAACGGAGCTGATGCATTTGCAGACAACCAGTTTGAAGATTATCGTCGCGATGATCTGAACGATGATCTGACAAGAATGGTGCTTAACCCTGATGTGACTGTAAGAAGTCGCGGCGTTATGGAGAAGTGTTCTTTCTGCGTTCAACGCTTGCAGGAAGGTAAACTCTCAGCTAAGAAAGCTGGTCGTCCGCTGAAAGATGGTGAAATACGCACTGCATGTCAGCAGGCTTGTCCTACAGATGCAATTACCTTTGGTAATGTTAATGACAGAACAAGTGAAATTGCTAAATTGCGTAAAGACGAGCAAATGGAGCGTACTTTCTATGTGCTTGAGCATATACACACACTGCCCAACGTTAATTACCTCGCTAAAATCAGAAATGCAGAGGAAATAAAAGGCATTGACGAGAAGAAAGACGACTTCCTGAAATACCACATCTAAACAATGCGGTAGCAGAAAGACAAAGAAGAACTTTAGATAGTTAAGGTTGATATAATAATAATGTGTTAGAAAGAAGTTTAGTTGACTGCTTTACTTCACAATTAAAAAAAATTACTAATTACGTGCTATGCATATTAAGTACGAATCGTTTGTAAGGGAACCACTTGTAGATGGTAACAAGACTTATCACCAGGTGTCTGAAGACATCATACGTCCTATTGAGGGTAAGCCCGGACGTATGTGGTATGTAGGTTTTTTCTTTTCAATTATCCTGCTTTGTTTCGGAATATTTTCCGTTAGCTGGTCAGTATATTGGGGATTAGGAACCTGGGGTGTAAACCGTACAGTAGGTTGGGGTTGGGACATTACCAACTTCGTGTGGTGGATTGGTATCGGTCACGCCGGTACGCTGATCTCCGCGATCTTGTTGCTGTTCCGTCAGGGATGGCGTACAGGTGTAAACCGTGCGGCGGAAGCGATGACCATATTTGCGGTAATGTGTGCGGGGCAGTTCCCGATATGGCACATGGGTCGCGTATGGGATGGTTTCTGGGTATTGCCGCTGCCTAACTCACGCGGTCCACTTTGGCCAAACTTCGACTCACCGCTTCTTTGGGACGTATTTGCGATATCTACTTACTTTACAGTGTCGCTGTTGTTCTGGTATTCTGGTCTTGTTCCCGACTTCTCATTGATTCGTGATCGCGCTAAGACTAAATTGCGTAAAATGCTGTATGGTTTTGCCTCGTTTGGTTGGACTGGTACAGCTAAAAACTGGCAGCGTATGGAAGCTCTTGCACTTGTACTTGCAGGTCTTTCTACTCCGCTCGTACTTTCAGTGCACACCATCGTATCTTTCGACTTCGCTACTTCAGTTATCCCAGGTTGGCACACAACAATCTTCCCTCCTTACTTCGTAGCGGGCGCTGTATTCTCTGGATTTGCAATGGTGAACACACTTTTGGTTATAACTCGTAAGATATTGCACCTTGAAGAGTACATCACTATTGGTCACTTGGAGGCAATGAACAAGATTATCGTTCTTACTGGTTCTATCGTTGGTGTCGCTTACCTTACTGAGTTGTTTATATCTTGGTACAGTCAAAACTGGGGTGAAATGGCGGCGTTCCAATGGCGTATCATGGGTCCATATTGGTGGAGCTACTGGGCGATGATGACATGTAACGTGGTATCTCCACAGCTGTTCTGGGTGAAGAAGTTGAGAAGAAATATACCATTTACATTCGTTATGTCTATTGTAGTGAACATTGGTATGTGGTTCGAGCGTTTCGTAATCATCGTTACCTCTACATACCGCGACTGGATACCAGGCAGCTGGTCTTACTACAGCCCAACATGGCCTGAAGTTGGTTTCTACCTTGGTACATTCGGTTTGTTCTTTACCTTGTACTTCCTCTTCGCTAAGTATTTCCCTGTAATAGCTGTAGCAGAAATTAAGTTTGTACTTAAAACATCTGGCGACAACTACAAGAGAGATATGGAACGCATTGAGTTGCAGAGCGCTGAAGAGTTCCAGCACGAGTTGGACGCTCACCACGATGAAGATCATCATGAAGAGGCAGCTCACCATTAATTGAACAAAGCTGTATAGTAAAACAGACTGAAAAAATTATTAGACTTTTTGAATTTATAATACAATGGCTATAAAGAAATTTGCAGTAGCGGCCTACGACGATGAAGCGGTATTGTTTCCTGCAGTCAAAAAAGTACGCAAAAGCGGTTATAAGATACATGATGTTTATACACCGTTTGCGGTGCATGGACTTGATGTAGCGCTGGGTCATAAAGATACCGATCTGCACATTGCAGGCTTTATATATGGCTTATGCGGCACTTCTACAGCAGTTGGTTTTATTTCGTGGATTTATACATCCGACTGGCCTATAGTATATGGCGGTAAACCGCACTTTGCATTACCAGCCTGGATTCCTATCACCTTCGAGCTTACAGTATTGTTCGCAGCGGTAGGTATGGTGCTGAGCTTCTGTTACCTCAATCAGATAATGCCCGGCGTAAAGAAGCACGTTTTTCACCCACGTCAGAGCGATGACCTTTTTGTAATGGCTATTGAAATAAACAGCCATATGTCTGAAAAGGAAGTTATAGCATTTTTGAAATCAACCGGAGCGGTAGAAACAAATGTGCAAATGGCTGAAGAAGGCTGGTGGTATGGCCGTTGGGACAAGGAAGAAGAGTACGAAAAATTGAATAGTTCAGTTGCTTAATACCAATGCGTTGTTTCGCTTTGAGTATTTTTGATAAGAATAAGGAGTAGCGTCCCGTTTTGATCGGAATTTGTCGGTTATCATCAGGAAACTAATCTCGTTGCTTCAGACTTATTACTTTTTAGAAATTTGAATTTTGATAATTGATATGAACAAGATTAAGAGCATAGTAGTAGCAAGCCTGGCAGTTACCATTGGTCTCGTTTCGTGCGACTCAGGTAATATGCGTCGAACTCCGGGTCACATTTATGCGCCCGACATGACCTACTCGCGTGCTTATGATGCATACACATCAAATCCCAACTTTGCAGATAGCCTAACCAGCAGAAAACCTGTAGACGGTACTGTAGCGCGTGGCCACGAGCTGCCCGATCATCTGAAAGAAGGCGATACCATGGCGATGAAAACCATGACCACTTCGTTGCGTTTTACTGCCGACGAGTTGAAAGAAGGCGGCCGTTTATTCAATATATACTGCGGTATATGCCACGGTACTGCGCTTGATGGTCAAGGACCGTTATACACAGCAGGTAAGTTTGCCTCTATGCCGGCTAATTTGAAAGACGCTAAATATCTGCATATGCCTGTTGGGCAGATGTATCATGCTATCAAGTATGGCAAGAATATGATGGGCGCCTACGGTAGCCAGATAGATATTAAACAGCGCTGGATGGTTATCGCCTATATTAAGAAAGTTCAGTCTGAGAATGGCGGCGATGCTTTCACATTTGGCGCAGGCACAGCCACTCCGGTAGCAGACACTGCTGCTAAATCTAAAGAAGGCGCTGTAGTAGCTATGGTAGATGCAAAGGACGGCAAAGATCAAGCTAAGGATGATAAAGCAGCTAAGAAAGGCAAGAAGCATTAATAGGTAACAATTTTTAGTAACAGAATAGAATTTAGAAACGTATTTTAATTAAAGTCGCATACAATGAATGACCGTTTTGAGATACCCGGACGCTTAAAGAATACCAGTCTTGCATTGATAGCAGTAGGTGTGCTTACACTGATAGCAGGTATTGCTTCTTTGCTGATGGGACACAATAGCAACGACACAGACAGAGCGCGTTTTTGGGCAGTGTTGCTCCATGATAGCGTATTCTTTACGCTGATAACAGCGGTGAGCATTTTCATACAGGCGGCTGTATCGCTGGCGCAAGGCGCCTGGCTGGTGGCTTATCGTCGCGTACCAGAAGCCATTGGCGCCAATGTTTGGATTTTTGGTACCATCGCTGCCGTAGTTATGTTCTTGATAGTATTTACTTTTAAAGACTCAGCAGGACAAAACACAATATACCCTTGGGTTACTCCTAAAGCAGGCGACAAGATACTACTTGGTAAAGGCGCCTTCTTGAATAAAGGTATGTTTGTTGGATTTACCATTGTCACTGTTGCATTGTGGGCATATTTTGGAGCTAAGTTCAGATCAATGTCTATAGCTCAGGAAAGCGCTCCTAAGAACGATACTAAAATCTACTGGAAAGTTTTCCGTTTGTCTGGTGTGTTTTTGTTTGTTTACGCGCTTACACAAATGAGCACTGGTCCATGGTTGTGGATAATGAGTATACAAGCGCATTGGTATTCTACTCTGTTTAGCTGGTACACTTTTGCAAGCGCTTTCGTTAGCGGTATATCATTGATTATGCTTTGGGTTATTTATCTTAAAAACCAAGGTAACCTTGAGTTGGTTACTAAAGAGCACATGCACGACTTAGGTAAATTTATGTTTGCCTTCAGCGTATTCTGGACCTACTTGTGGTTTGCACAGTACATGTTGATATGGTATGCAAACATTCCTGACGAAACAGTTTACTTCAAATTACGTCAGCAAGGACCATACAGCGTAATATTCTATGCAAACTTTATCATTAACTTCTGTATGCCGATTATCATATTGATGGCTCGTCCAAGTAAGCGTAACTATTTTACTGTTACTTTTATGGCGATGGTTATTATCTTTGGTCACTGGTTGGATTATTTCCAGATGATTATGCCTGGTCCATTGAAAGGTCACTGGCACATCAACTGGTTCGAGATAGGAATATTCATGGGCTTTGCCGGACTGTTGATCTTCACAGTTAGCCGCACGCTGGCAAAATCAAATCTTGTTCCTACCAACAACCTGTTGCTGAAAGAAACAATGGTTCATATTGCCTAACGTAATTTGAATCACGGATATTAACAAGGATTAAAAATTTAACAAGTAAATCTAAGCTTAACGACCATGTCGGTATTTCTAATAACAACATTGATAGTTCTGGTATTCGTCATTATCTACCAGATAGGTAAGGCAAGTGAATATGCTACAGTACTGCGCGGAGAGCAGAAAGTAATGGCGCAAACAAACAGAACGATAAGTTGGATTCTGGTTGGCACATTCGGCCTTATGATGTGGGGCATCTGGGAATGCAATGAGTATTTCAAAGATATGATGCTTCCAGTAGCCGCCTGCAAAACAGGTAATAACTACGACAGTATGTTTATTGTAACTGTAGTTGTTACTGGTATAGTGTTCTTTTTGACGCAGGCTGTATTATTCTGGTTTTGCTTTAAGTATCAGGCTAAAGACAAAGCTTCTACTTATTTCTTTGCGCACAACAATAAACTGGAGTTGATTTGGACTACTATTCCAGCAATAGCAATGGCTATACTTGTGGCAATTGGTCTTCGTAACTGGTATGAAGTTACTTCTCCAGCGCCAATGGATGCAACAGTGGTTGAGATAGTTGGAAAACAATTTAACTGGTTGGTAAGATACCCTGGTAAAGACAAAGAATTAGGTAAAAGAGATTTCCGCAAAATCAACGACGCAAACAACGTACTTGGTCTTGATTGGACTGATCCACACAACTCTGACGACATTATTTCTCAAAGCGGTGAGTTGCACGTAGTGGTAAACAAACCAGTAAAATTATTGATTGGTTCTCGCGATGTAATACATGATGTTGGTTTGCCTCACTTCCGTATTAAGATGGATGCTGTGCCCGGTATCACTACTACACTTTGGTTTACACCAACGATCACTTCTGATTCGATGAAGGCAATCACAAAGAATCCAAATTTCGTCTATGAGATCGCTTGCGATCAGCTGTGCGGTAAAGGTCACTATTCAATGCGCGGAACAATTATAGTAGAAAGTCAAGCCGACTATGATAAATGGATGGCAAAACAAGCTTCGTATTATTCTGCTAACAATCCGGCAGCAACGCCAGCTCCAGCAGAAGCTCCAGTTAAAACGGATAGTGCAAAAGTAGTAACGATGAAATAATCGGCTAAACGTAAATAGCCATAAAAGTGCAAAAAATGAATCACGCAGAAACTATTAGTCAAGGTACACACGTAGCGCATGGTCACGATGCTGCTTCTGGTCATCACGGTCACGAGCATCACGAACAGCATTTTATCTGGAAATACATTTTCAGTCAAGACCACAAAATGATTTCTAAGCAGTTCCTTATCACTGGTATGATTTGGGCTGTTATCGGAGCTTTGTTCTCTGTATTCTTCCGTCTTCAGTTAGGTTTTCCAGACAGTACCTTTCCAATCATGGAGAAATTCCTTGGCGAATGGGCTAAAGGCGGAAAACTGACTCCTGAGTTTTATTACGCATTGGTAACAATGCACGGTACCATATTGGTATTCTTTGTACTCACCGCTGGCCTGAGCGGAACCTTTGCTAACCTGCTAATACCACTACAGATTGGCGCTCGCGACATGGCTTCGCCTTTTATGAACATGTTGTCGTACTGGTTCTTCTTCCTGGCAAGCGTTATCATGTTGATTTCATTGTTCGTAGAAACCGGTCCTGCATCTGGCGGTTGGACAACCTATCCTCCACTGAGCGCTCTTAAAGAAGCATCTCTCGGTTCGGGCGTTGGTATGGATCTTTGGTTGTTGGGTATGGCAATGTTCGTAGTTTCGTCATTGCTTGGCGGTCTTAACTACATCAGCACCGTGTTGAACATGCGTACAAAGGGTATGACAATGACGCGTATGCCACTTACTATTTGGGCGTTGTTCTTTACCGCTGTGTTGGGCGTATTGTCTTTCCCTGTGTTGTTCTCTGGCGTTGTTCTTTTGATATTCGATCGTAACCTCGGCACGAGCTTCTACCTTTCTGAAATATTTATTGGTGGTAAAGCGTTACCCCACATCGGTGGTTCTGCTATCCTTTATCAACACTTGTTCTGGTTCTTGGGTCACCCTGAGGTGTACATCATCATGCTGCCTGGTATGGGTATGGCTTCAGAAGTACTTTCTACGCACAGCCGTAAGCCAATCTTTGGTTACTTCGCGATGATTATATCGATGGTAGGTATTACCTTGCTTGCATTCCTTGTATGGGCGCACCACATGTTCGTAACAGGTATGAGTCCGTTCTTAGGTTCAATATTCGTACTGCTTACACTGCTGATTGCAGTTCCATCTGCGGTGAAAGTGTTTAACTGGTTGACTACTATATGGCGCGGTAACATTAAGTTTACTCCTGCTATGCTGTTTGCACTTGGATTTGTATCGTTATTCATCTCTGGTGGTCTTACAGGTATCTTCCTTGGTAACTCAGCGCTTGATATTCACCTGCACGATACGTACTTTGTAATTGCACACTTCCACATTGTAATGGGTGTATCCGCATTCTTCGGTATGTTCGCCGGTGTGTACCACTGGTTCCCCAAAATGTTTGGCAGGTTTATGAATAACAGTATCGCTTACATACACTTCTTCATTACATTCATTGGCGCTTACCTGATTTTCTGGCCAATGCACTATGAAGGTATAGCCGGTATGCCACGTCGTTACTATGATTATTCTGCATGGGAATCATTCAAACATTTCCAAAGCATAAACGGTTTCATAAGCATAGTAGCTACTATAGTATTCTTTGTACAGTTGCTATTTGTATTCAACTTCATAATCAGCATATTCCGCGGTCGCAAGGTGACTACACCTAACCCATGGAACGCTACTACACTTGAGTGGACTACACCAATCAATCCAGGTCACGGTAACTGGGAAGGTGATATTCCAGAAGTTCATCGCTGGCCCTACGATTACAAAGATGATGGTAACGGTAATGACTTCATTCCTCAAACCACTCCTTTGAGACCCGGTGAAGAATCGCACTAGTACTTATTCATAAAAGAAAAGAACCGCTACTTGAGCGGTTCTTTTCTTTTATAATGGTTTAGTTCTTGTACTCTAATCTAGTATTGAAGATTTGTTAACGAATCTACATAATGGTTCATTATTTGGTTTTTGCGAGCAGGTGGATATCTGTCGGGTCTATTATTTGTTTTGTATAGCCATTTAATGTACAATTGATCATTGCATTGCCAACCTCGGCAAGTGTAGATACATATTTGGGCGCCGCAATCCTCAGTAATGGATATAGCCAGGAGATGTATTTTACAAATTTTTGCGTGTACTGGAGTCCTGCTGTAGGATGAATATAACCCGGGCGAAACATATAGGCTCTGTGAAAATTCATCTTTAGCAGCGCATTTTCTGTACGTCCCTTTACACGTGCCCACATAGATTTACCTATTTCAGTTGAGTCTGTACCCGCGCCAGACACGTAACAGAACGTCAGTTTTTCGTTTAGTCGATTGATTACAGTAGCGAATTTTGTTGTTAGATCGTAAGTAAGGCGTGTATACTCGTCTTCTTTCTTACCTACCGATGTTACTCCTGCGCAGAAGAAGCAGGCATTATAACCTGTTAGTTTTATCAGTACATCATCAAGTTTTGTAAGATCCGGTACAATTAGTTCTTCAAGTTTTGTGTGTTTTATACTACATGGCTTTCTACTTACAGAGAGTATCTTTTCTACGTTCGGGTTTTTCAGGCATTCATGTAAAACACCTTCGCCAACCATACCGGTTGCGCCTGTAATTATAATTCTTAGTTTCATCTCGAGTTTATATATGGAGGGAATTTATTCGCTTGGTTTGTTTTCTTCCAGAAATGCCTCGTATGGCTGTCGCCAACCATTCCACTCAGCGCTCATACCTAAGGAGAAATTATGGTATACCGTGATTAACTGGCTACCTGTTTTTTTGAGTATGCGCGTCATGTTGTGCAGTCGGTCGATAGCTTCTTGTGGAGATAGCATTAGTTCGTAGTGTGCAGTAGTATCCATGAAACAAAACGGGTGCACGCGTAGCGTAGTAGCACGTTCTGCTGCTATATCATACCACAAAAATGAACTACCAGTGCCTGCGCGAAAACCAAGTTTTGAGCCGTAACCCATGCTGTAGTCAACAGATATTTTGTTGTCTATGAGCAATTGATAGGTGTTAGGTATTTTAAGTTTTATATAATGCTGACGCGATATTTGTATAGACTGGTTGGAGATCTTTTGCAGCGTTTCTATTTCGCGTCGCGTTGTTTGTTCCTGATAAGAATAGTATGAAGGATGAATACCAATATCGCCGTCTTTTGCCACGTTTTTTATTACGCGCACCATTGCCGGATTGCACGGGTGAATGTTTTTATCGAATGCGGTAGTTTTTTCGGAGCACAGTATGAAATATACGGGCTTGTAATTGTACAGTTTGTGCAATTGCCGTAGCCATCTGAATGAATCGTAAGGGTCTTTTTGCTTCTTTTTCAGCACCCTTGTGCGTTCTGCTATTTGTACCATATCCATGCGCAGAATTGCCCTCAGATAAGCCCCAAATATCCTTCTTACCCCTTTATGCAGATGCGAGTAGGCAATATCTATATCGTAAGTGGGTAAGTATCTGAATGGGTGTTGCGGTATGCTAACAGATGTGTTCTGCGTTATCAGCTGCCTGAACGATTCTACCCATTCGTCTACAATGGGTCGCGATAGCCATCCCTTGCGGTACAATATACTTTCTGTCGGGGGATAGCGATCGTGTTTGTCGGGTGAGAAAGGGTAGTATTCTTCGTAGCGGCTGATTAGGTAAAAGATGGCGCTGAATAGGTCGAAGGTGATGGTATGGCTACTGTTGTCTATATGGAACAGCGTAGGGATATCCCGCCAAGTTCCGGATGCAGGTTGATGTTGATTAATGCCTGTTTCCCAGAGCAGTCCGGCATCGGGTATGCTTATGGCGTCGTGGTAAGCAACGCCATAAGCAAGAATTACTTTATTAGGAGTAATGTTGGCAGGCGAGTGAGCAATAGTATACGATAGTTGTAAACGCTCCTTTATCAGCCAGTCGAGTACGTAAGTAAGTCTCGGACTAGTATTAGGGCAGTATACTACTATTGTTTCCATAAATATAGATTAAGGATTTTCTTCCTTCCAGCGTTTATTAAACGATTTGGGCGCAAATTCCAGAGCGCCCCTGCTATGTGCCCATGTATCTTTAAAAAGCGTATTGACAAGTTTGTTTTTTACCCCGGCTCCGGCAAGATTCATCATTGTGCGGCTAAGCATAGCGCGCTTCCACATGCCCCAGGTAAGGTTTTCTACATTAGTGTTCAGTCGCTCGGTTACAGCTATCGTTCTGTTTTCGAGCAGCATTTCGTGTATATTTATTTTTAGCGGGCACACCTCGGTGCAGTTGCCGCACAAGCTCGATGCATAGCTCATGTGTTTGTATTCCTCCATGCCTTTCAGGTGAGGAGTAATAACAGAGCCAATAGGACCGCTATAGGTAGCGCCATAAGCATGACCGCCTATATTTTTATATACGGGGCATGCATTGAGGCAGCTACCGCAACGGATGCAGTACATGCTTTCGCGCACTTCCTTACGCAGCAGGTTGGTTCGTCCGTTGTCGAGGAGGATTACATACATTTCTGATGGGCCATCGGTTTCTTTTGGTCGGCGCGGCCCGGTGAGTATAGAGTTGTATACAGTCAGGTTTTGCCCGGTGCCAAAGGTGGCCAGTAATGGCCAAAACAAGTGCAGATCGTTTACAGATGGCAACAATTTTTCTATGCCTACAATTGATATCTGCGTCTTGGGAAATGTTGTGCAAAGACGCGCATTACCCTCGTTTTCGGTAACGCATACGCCGCCTATGTCGGCCAACAAAAAATTACCGCCGGTAATGCCTATTTGGGCAGAAGTATATTTTGCGCGTAGTTTTTTACGGGCTATACGCGTTATTTCTGTGGGGGGCAGATTAGGTTCGGTACCCAGCTTTTCGTGAAATACCTTGGCCACATCTTCCTTGCTTTTGTGCATGGCCGGCGTTACTATGTGGTAGGGCGCTTCGCCGTCCAGCTGTTGTATATATTCGCCAAGGTCGGTTTCTACAGATTCTATATTGTTGCGCTCCAGAAAGTCGTTGAGGTGTATTTCTTCGGTCACCATCGACTTTGATTTCACCACCTGTTTTGCATTTTTTTCCTTGCATATCTGCAACACAGCCTCCAGCGCATCGTCGGCTGTTTCTGCCCAAATTATTTTGCCTCCGTTTGCGATAAACTTTTTTTCAAACTGCTCCAGGTATTTATCCAGCTGGTTTATCGTTTTCCACTTAATGTTTTTGGCTTTCTGGCGCGCGAGCTCCAGTTCGGCAAACTGCTGCTTGCCCTTTACTACACTATCGTTGTACTTACCTATATTGAATGCGATCTTGCGTTTGTGCTCCAGGTCTTGAGCTTTTACCTGACTTTTTGCAAGAAATGCTGTTTGTTGTTCGGTCATTATTTTCTTTCGGATGCTGTTTGCAAAATTAGCTGTTATTGACCAGTATGACGGGCCAAATTATCGTTTCGTGGCGAATTGAAAAGATGCACAACAGCGCCGCCTCATACTTTTGCAAAAGCTGGAGTAGAGCATGGCAAACCGCTATACTGCGCTACAAATAGCGCAAAAGAAAGCATAAGGAAGGAAATTGTTGTTTCATGGCTGCTGGTGTTTAGCGCCGTAGGTATTAAAGGTTTGCGGTCAGTTCTTTCAGTTCGGGATAATGATGTATCTGCTCGTATTGTAGGTATTGCGTATAGGTAAGGATATCTTTAAGGGCTTTTTTTAATTCCTGATGTATGTACATTTTCTGATCAACCGCCGGTTTGTTGAGACTTTCGGCAGCTAATGATTTTGGGTTTTCCAGATTTTCCAGAATGGAGCAATATATTTTTTGTGTTTGATCGCAGGTGAGGTACAGCGTATTGCCATAAGCATTGGCAATATTGGCTGCATGGTCTTCATTGGTTTCTTTAAGGTTGCTGGGGAAATAGTTGGTAAGATTAAACGGCGACAGATGCCTGATAGACGTCTGCGCCCTCAATGTTGAATTGAGTCCTGTTAGCAAAACGATAGCAAAAAGGAGTTTTTTCATATAAAAACTATTTATTGTTAAAAGTACACGACAGATACAATATAACCAAATAATATGGTATTTTATTGTTAAAGTTTACAAATAGATGAGATGGGCGCACAAAAAAGACTATGCGCCTACCGCAACACACAATAAGACTGTATAATTTAACTTTTGGTTGGTTATTGCGTTAGCGAAATAACATTGTAAAGATCTGGACCGGCGCCGAGATGGTCGGTTTTTTTGGCAATAATCACTACGTTCACGTTTTCGTAGTTGGCCAGTGTTACGTAATCGCTTTTCAGCAGGTAGTTTCTGCCCACCACGCCGCCATATGTGCTCTTGAGCATGTGCGTGCCGTAGGATACGGTAAATGTGGAGTCTTTTACCAGCAATTTGCCTGTAATTTGCACATCGGGCGTATCGGCATTTGTTCCTTTCTTACAGCCCAATACAGATACAAGAGCCACGGAAGCAAGCAGTAAAGTTTGTTTGAACAGATGCATGATGATACGATTTGCGATACGTGTACAAAAATAACGTATTCCGGCAATAGCGCCAACCTAAATTGGCATGCGCTAAGCAATAGCCGCCGGTAATGTTTGGCCTTATTTATAGTATCTGTTTATACCTCAATACAATACCCTGCAATTAATTCAGTAATTTCGCAGCCTAAATGATGATAGGATGGAACTGCAAGGGTTGTACGAGCGGGCAATGAAGTTTGATTTTCTGACCGCAGAGGAAGGGGTGTTTTTGTATGAACACGCTCCGCTGGCCGACTTGATGTTTATAGCCAACGAACTACGGAAAATACAGGTGCCGCACGGTAAGGTAACCTGGATAATAGACCGTAACGTAAACACGACCAATGTGTGTATAGCCAATTGCAAATTCTGCAATTTTTACCGCATACCCGGCCATCCTGAATCGTATATTACCGATATTGAGACCTACAAGGTAAAAATAGACGAGACCTTTAAATATGGCGGCGAACAACTGCTGCTGCAGGGCGGGCACCACCCCGATCTGGGGCTGGCATATTATGTAGACCTCTTTAAAGAGCTGAAGAAACTATACCCCACGCTAAAACTGCACGCTCTTGGTCCGCCCGAGATTGCGCACATAACCAAGCTGGAGAAAAGCACGCACCACGAGGTGCTGAAAGCGCTGATAGAGGCCGGACTGGACAGCCTGCCGGGCGCAGGAGCCGAAATACTGAACGACAGAGTAAGACGTTTGGTGTCGAACGGGAAGTGCGGAGCGCAGGAATGGCTGGATGTAATGCACGAGGCCCACAAACTGGGACTGACCACCAGCGCAACAATGATGTTTGGCCACGTAGAGACACTGCTGGAGCGTTTTGAACATCTGGTGAAGCTGCGCGAGGTGCAAGCCAAAAAGCCGGCCGACGCAAAAGGTTTTCTGGCATTTATACCATGGACATTTCAGGATGTAGATACGCTGCTACTGAAAATAAGAGGCTCTAAAAACCTTACTACAGCTGAAGAATACATAAAGATGATAGCCCTGAGCCGTATAATGTTGCCCAATGTGAAGAACATACAGGCATCGTGGCTAACAGTGGGCAAGCAGGTGGCGCAGGTATGCCTGCACGCCGGAGCCAACGATTTTGGGTCTATAATGATAGAAGAAAACGTAGTTAGCGCAGCAGGCGCCCCTCACAGGTTTACCGCCAAAGGCATACAAGAGTCGATACGCGAAGCCGGCTTCGAACCCCAGCTCCGCAACCAGCAATACGAGTTCCGGAAAATGCCCGAACTACTGGAAGAACAAGTAATTACGTACTAAACAACTACGGCGCCGCAAGGCGCCGTAGTTGTTTAGGGAGG
>CAZLPE010000039.1:22899-30192 GCA_964561325.1 uncultured Flavipsychrobacter sp. | reverse complement strand
CATTTCCGGGGGGTAAGCGCTATGCGATTTTTCCCAAAATATAAGACCCGAGCACTCTAAACCAATGGAAAAGTTTTTTATCCAATTATGCTGCAAGGCTTTTTCGACGCCAATATATAAGATTGAATTCAACATCAATAAATCATAGTTGTATTCAAATCCCCGTTTCGGAAATGCATATTGCTTACCAAAATCTGTCGAATATTCCATTGGGCTGGCGTTTCTGACTTCATTGGTGTTATCAGTTGTATAGCTAAGCGGATGGATAGAGAAATTTTCAGAATAGTGTACAACATATTTCATAGCTACCCCTGCCTTCGCCAAGCCGTACCAGCCATTGCCGATAAATCCTCGGTAACCAAGCAATATACGCGGGCATAGATAGTATTGTTTTGCTACAAATTTGTCGGAAACAGATTTGCCCTGAAGGTTGTTCACCGCTTGTGGGTCGAAATTAGAAAGATCAAAGTGCGTATTTATCTCATGCATTTTCCAGCAAAAATCAATACCATACGCCAGTACCACTCCATTTTTGCGGATACGCTCATGCTCTATGCCAATGCCATAACCAAACGTATTTTTTACACTCATGGCTTGCGGTCCCACTTTAGCCCTATCCACATTCATGTTGTTGATGTAGTATTGAATACCACAATTCACCCCAAAACGCTTAATGACAGAAGTCTCGTTTGCTACTGCACGAGAAGAGGAAGCAGCAAAAATAAATAGCAATAGTAGTTTATGCATGGTGTAATGTGGGTTCGGTTCAAAATAAATCAAAATTTTTAGCTTAGATCATTGGGTATTAATGCAAAACCGATTCTACTCAATTCCAATCATTACCGTTGCTTGATTTTCAATAGGTTATAGTGTTTTACTATTTTTACAAAACAAATATAAGTATTCGTTCGTTTAAAACAGACACAATCGCGTGTTTTTTTTATTTATATGTTTTAGGCTGCTTTTGCAGCTGGCGCCAAGGCTGGTACAGGTTTTAGCGTTTTGGCATTGCTTGCCTTTTGCTCTGTTGCGTAGTACCGCAAAGGAGCGACTCCGCGACGCATAATGGGGGCGCTAACTATAGTGCAACTTGCATATCAACCCGTACATACTCGCCATTTCTACCCTGCTCCACCGTTATTTAAAGCATTGCTTTATTCTCGGCATTGCTCATTAAAAAAGCTGTTTCATCTATATCTTCCGCTACCGTTATTACAACGGCTTTGCCTTTAAACACTGCTTTTATAGACTTGAGCAAGTCGCTGTTTATATCGGTTGCCGAATCGAAATGGTAGGTTGTGTACATAATATAAAAATAAAGGCTGCAATTAGTGTTAAAAAAAATAGTCAATTTGGCTAAACACCTCAAAAAATAAGCGCGCCACACGGGCGCGCTCACTGCAATATTATTGTATTAAAGCTGGTATTAACAACGCTCTATGATCCACTTTGCAACTGTAGGCGCCAGTTCTTTTTGCGACTTACCGCCCACAAATACGCCTATGTGGCCGCCCGGGAAAGGATAGTCCTTCTTATCTGTACTGCCTATCATATCCATTATGTTCTTGGTGCTCTCGTTGGGTATTATGTTGTCTTCGGTAGCATACACATTCAGGAAAGGCATGGTGGCATTTTTCAGATCCACTTTTCTGCCGCCCAGCTCAAATTCGCCCTTTATCAGTTTATTGTCTCTAAACAGGTCTTTTATGTATTTGCGGTACATTTCGCCGGGCATAGCGGGCAGATCAGCCTTCCATTTCTCCATACGCAAGAAGCTCATCATCTTGTTTTTGTCTTCCAGCGAATCTATGAGGCCCAGGTACTTGCTCACATTCATGCTTGGTTTCAGCATACCAAATGCGCTGTCTATGGTTTCGCCGGGTATAGTGCCCAGGGTGTCTACCATAGTGTCTACATCTATATACTTCGTCCATTTATACAGCATGCAGCGCGTAGTGCTAAAGTCGAACGGCGCAACATAAGTTGTGATCGACTTCAGTTTTTCGGGGTATAGCGCAGCATAGATCATAGAGAACGTGCCGCCCTGGCATATGCCCATTTTATGAATCTTAGCTACCTTGTGCGTTTTGCGCAAAAAGTCTACAGCGCCGTTCATATACACGTCTATGTAGTCTTCCATAGTCAGGTAGCGGTCGGCGCGGGTTGGGTATCCCCAGTCCATTATATATACATCCAGTCCTTCTTCTATCAGTTTCTTCATCAGGCTGCGGTCGGGCTGTATGTCCAGTACATCGTGCCTGTTGAGCATGGCAAACGATACCAGCACTGGAGTAGCGCATTTAGCAGGTGTTTCTCTGGTGTAGTGATACATTTTAACCTTATCGCAAGACCATACCAGTTCTTTTGGCGTGGTGGCTACATCTACAACATGTATATCCTGTAGTGTTTTGTATCCTTTTGCTATCTTTTCGCTTGTAGATACCAGTTCTTCAGCAATTTTTGAAGAGTTAAAATTCATTTTATATAATATTTTCGGCAAAGGTAATAAAGTTTGCCCATTTACTTGTTAAGAAACTCTAAATGGTAATGGATGAGATAACTAATAGCGCTAATGCGCTCCTCATTCCTCAGGCCTGCTCGCGCTTGGGCACGGTGCCAAAAACAACATCCCACAGCACAGAGCTCACCCCAAAACCCTTGTCGGGAGCTTTGTAGTGGTGCAGGTGGTGGTTGCGCCACAACGCTTTCAGAAAGCGCGGCGGGGCAAAAGCGTGTATGGCAAAATGCATAGATCCATACAGTATGTAGCCAAACAGAAAACCCGGGAAAAAGGATAGCGCATACCACCCCATCATAAGTTTCATAGACCCAAAAATAATACAGGCAAGTATCAGGCTGGGGACCGGCGGCATAAACAAGCGCTCTTTGTCGCGCGGGTATTCGTGGTGCACGCCATGCAGCGTATAGATAAACCGCACTGCCCGCGGACTGCTCACTATCATATGAAACAGGTAGCGGTGCATAATATATTCAAAAAACGACCAGAACAATACGCCCGCTACAAACAACAATGCCTCGGTTGCGGCGCCTATGCCCTTATGCACGGCGCCATGATATAACATAAACGCAATAACAGGAAAGTACATGCAATACACTACTATGGGATGCGTTTTTGTCATCATCTCCAGATAGTCGTTTTTGAATAATCTCGCCTGACCTTTGTTTTTGATTTTATCAAACTCCATAAATAAAACGAAAATTGAGATATTAATCGCTCAGTTTTATCACGTCATTATCATCTTCGCCCATCAAGAAATCGGCGGCATTGTTCTTTTTCTCTATTACTTTATCCATCCACAACAGCAGTGCGGGCAAAAGCGTAAGGTTGGTAACCATAGCCAGCAGCAGCGTCATAGAGGTGAGGTATCCCAGCGACTTAGTGCCATCGAACTGAGAGAGTATGAACACCGAGAAACCGGCTATAAGTATCAGAGAGGTGTATATAATGCTCAGTCCGGTATCGTGTATAGTGCGGTGCACCGTATCGGCTATACTGTCATCGTGCCGGGCCAGCTCTTGCTTAAAGTTGACCAAAAACCTTATGGTTACATCTATCGTAATACCCAGCGCCACACTGAATACCAGCACGGTGCTTGGCTTAATGCGTATGCCCACCCAGCCCATGAGGCCGGCGGTTATGAGCAATGGCACGATATTTACAATAATAGATATCAGCAATATGCGCCAGGAGCGGAACAATGCCACCATGCACCCAAAAATGATGAGGAAGGCCAGTATAAGGCTATCGCGCAAACTATGCACTATAAACTTGCTGCCCTCAAGAAAAGTGATGGTTGTTCCGGTAAAGGTTACGTTATACTTAGCGCTGTCGAAAATACTGTATACCTCGGGGCGCATTTTATCGAGCAATCCGGGCAGTTTCTTGCTGCCTACATCGGCCATTACCACGCTGATGCGCGCTTTCTGCTTATTACTGTCTATAAAAGAGTTGAGCAGCTTATTGAACATATTGTTTTTGTCGGCGCTCTTTGCAGAGAGATAGGGCTGCAGAAATGCCGCGCCAAAATCGCCGGGTACAGCATAATACACACTATCGCCCCCAAAAAACTGCTGACTGGCAAACTTAATACCATCTGCAATGGATAAAGGATGGCCCACTTCGGGATGCTTTTGCAACACTGCGCTCAACTCATCCATTTTACGGATCACCTCGAGGGTAGATACTACGCCGCGTTTTTTCTTGGTGTCTACCACTATCTCCAGCGGCATTACGCCCTTAAAGTTTTGCTCAAAAAACTTGAGGTCCATAAACACCTTATCCGATTGCGGCAGATCGTCTACAATATGCGAATCGTTGGTCAGGCGCGTAAGACCTACAATAGAAAAAACAGATACTATTGTAGTAAACGCATATATAGATTTACGATGGTCGAAAACCCAATTGGTGATGCGGGTAAGAATAGAATTGATCCAGCGGCTTTCCAGATAACTGGTATGCTTTACGTTGGGAGGAGGCAGAAAACTAAAAAATGCGGGTATAAAAATCAATGAAATGAAGAACAGCGCCAAAATGTTGATACCAGCCACCAATCCGAACTCTTTAAGCAACTGGCTTTTGGTGAAGAAAAACACGCCGAAGCCTATAGCCGCTGTAAGATTGGTAAAGAAGGTAACGATACCCATACGGTCTACCATGCGCAGCAGCGACTTCATTTTGTTGGGGTTCTTGTGGTATTCGTAGTGGTAGCGGTTCAGCAGGTACACGCAGTTGGGTATGCCTATCACCACCACCAGCGGGGGTATAAGCGCGGTAAGCAGCGTTATCTTGTAGCCCAGCAGCACTATAGTACCCATAGACCATACAACGCCTATAGCCACCACCAGCATAGACGACAGCACAGCGGTAAACGAGCGGAAAAATAAAACAAGGATTACAGCGGTGAGCACAAACGACATGATAAGGAACATGCGCATCTCGGTTTGCACCTTGCCGGCCATCTGTGTGCGTATAAGCGGTAGGCCAGAATAGTGCAACTCCACATTGTGCGCCTTGCCAAACGAATCGGATAGCGCAAGAATATGGTTAATAACGCCTGCGCGCAACTTTGAGTTGAGCACATTTTTATTAATACGCACCGCCATAGTATATGCAGGCGTATCGCCGGTATTATTGTACAAGAAACCTTTATAAAAAGGCAGCGCCATAAAGGTTTTACGAATACTATCTACATTGGCATAGGGAGGGTTTCCGGCTACCGGCGCCACCTTTAGCTTTTGTGTAAGCGTGTCTTTTACAAGGGTAATAGCTCCGGGTATACTCAGCACATTTTCAACAGAATCAACATGTGCAATTTTGCGCGTCAGCGCAGCATAATCGTTAAAGAAGTCAGGTTTAAAGAAATCGTGCGTCTTAACGCCTATCACCATCAGGTTGCCATCTTCGCCAAACTGCTTTCTGAACGCCTGATACTCTACAAGTTTAGGATTGTCTGTAGGCACCGCGCTGGTAAACTCATAGCTGATCTGTATTTTGGACGCATAATACCCCATAATACACGTATCGGCCAATAGAAATATCAGCAATGCGATCCTGTACTTAATGATAAACGCGGCTATATTGTGCCACATGAAGCGAGGAAATTGTGGTTTAAAAACCGTAAAATTACTAATTACCTACAGTATTAACGACCTTTTACGAATAACTATATATCACCCTTTAGCCTACCCTTTTCAAAAGCTGTTTCAACCAAGGGCGGCGCACTACTTTTTCGCCGGTTTAGATTTGGTATACTCCTTAAAACTGTTGCGTATCCACATTTTTAATTCCAGATCGCTGGCTGCGCGCGCAAACGGATAATCCATTGGGTGGGCGTTCATAAACTCTGTCGCCGCATCGCCTTTCAGTCCGGTCAGGTTGGTTACCAGTGTTTTGGTGTAGCGCGTTTCTATAAACCGCTGCTCCATATCGCGTTCAAAATTTTCTTTAAAGCGTTTATTCTGCCTGTAGCTTTTAGATATTTTTTGTACCGGTCCGCCTATCAGGCCGGTAATACCGCCGCCATTTGCATTGCTAAAGCCGGTCTTTACAGGTTTTTTCTTCAGTTCCTTTTCATACATGGTAGTGAGCGTCAGCGAGTCTTGCTGAAACTGGGTATAGCCGGAGTGCAGCACAAACTCCTTCATTTTAACGCTGAGCGAAGCCATCTCTACAGTCATAAACTTGCCTGTGGCGGCTGCCCTGCGCGCGCTCTGAAAACCTATTGCTGAAAACGCCAGTATGTCGCCATTGCTTGCTGGCACCGCAAACGCGCCTTGCTCATCGGTAATGTAAGACAGTCCGGTAGTCACATTGGCTATAGTGGCCGGGTAGAGCGGCTTAGACGAGTCGCCGTCTATTACAACGCCTCTTTGTATCTGGCAGAAAGCTACCGTGCTGGCCAGCAAAACCGATAATAGTGTAATTATTATTTTCAATCGACGTGATTTTATGTGGTAAAAATACTAAAACCCTTTTGGGCCGTTAAATGTATTTTTATTTTTAAGAATACTTTGGCGCTTCCGTCCTTTTTGCGGCTTTTATTCGGCTATCCATGCGCCCTGAGTGGCGGTGGTATGTGTTTTTATGCCGGCGGCGGCAAGATCGGCTAACAAAGCGTCGGTATTGGGGCTGTGGCCGCCCTGCGCTATCACTACTTCGTGCGGTGAGAATACCGATATTATTTGTTTTGCATCTATAAAGGCCGATGTTGCTATTACTACTACGTCTGCCGGAAATGGCTGGCCACCCGCAACAGGCTCTTGCAGCGTCACAATAGTTCTGCCGCCTATTGCGCATATGTTGGCGGCAGGAGCGTCTGCCCGGCGCCAGGCGCGCATGGCTATGTGCGCCGCCCCAACAGCATATCGCGCCTTAGGGGTGTAGGCCGTTAAAGGCTGGTACCAATTGCCTATTATACGCTCTATTGTTGGGGCGTTGCCCGTATTGTAAACAATCAGTTTGTTTTGCCTCAGGCTGCGATACTTGTCGGCACAAAGCATAGACAACAGCAAAACTGCGCTGGCCAACGCTGTAAACAAAGCTTGCTTGCGAGCCCGAAGCAAGTAGTAACCTATACCGCAAATAACTGCCACAAGCAACGCCAGCTGAAAACCAGTTAGCGTCAGAAAGCTAAAAGAGCGCGGATTGACGCTCTGTAAAAAAGCGACTAAGTAGTTGAAAATACGCGTAAGCCATGTGGCAAAACAGGCAATAGCTTCTGCAGCAATGGGCGCCCACGAAAATGCTATAATAGCAATGCCCATAATAAGCAC
>CAZLPE010000039.1:12098-22799 GCA_964561325.1 uncultured Flavipsychrobacter sp. | reverse complement strand
AGAAAACAACCATGCCGGATTGTACACAAGCAACAAGGCTGACGCCGCTAAAAGCTGATTGAGTGAATTGCGCGGCTGGTTGAAAACTACGCCTACAGCCATTATTGTAAACATGACTGCCGCACGCATAGCCGACGGCGGCGCGCCGGCCATAACAACATAAAACAGCACAAGCGGCAAGGTAATGGCATATTTTACCCACTGATAACGGGCGCTGCGCAGCCACAACAACAACCAACAGATGGCTATGAAAAACAATCCTACATTACCGCCGGATATAGCAATAATGTGCACAATGCCCGTTTCGGCATACGACTGGCGTAAATCTTCGTCAAGGTTCACCTCGTCGCCCAGCAGCATGGCCTGCATCAGTCCTTTGGTTTTTATATCTGTAAGGTAGGTGTTCAGCTGCGCCATGCACCAGTTATGCGCCTGGTCGGTAAGCGGCAATGCAGATGGGTCGACTGAGCTGAAAAGCCTTACGGCCGCTGAGCTACAGGTTTGCCGAAACCAAATATTGTTATGCCGACAGTATGCCGCATAGTCAAATTCGTAGGGGTTACCGCTATTGGTTATCGGCTGCCAGTTGCCGGGTAGCATCACAGTGTCGCCTTTATGCAATCGCATTGGTATGGCGTCTTTATACACATACACAAATGCAGCGCCGGTGGCGGGCATGTGTTCGCCATTTTCTTTGATGGCCTTTATTGTCTCCACCGTCAGCTTCCATGTGTGTCCTTTTTCCTGCGGCTCGGCGCACACCGTAGCCAGATAGGTATTACCTGCGATGATAGATTTTCCAAACCAGTATCTATCGTTTTGCACATCGTGATTCCGGGCTATGCCGTAGCCGCCGGCCATAAGTATAGCCGACTGTAGTATGGCCAGCGCCGCGCTATGCGCTCGCCGGCTGCGTAGCGCAATCAGGACAAATGGTATAAAGCACAAAGCGGCCACCAGAGTGGGCACGACCGCAGAAAGGCGTAGCGAAGCCGTAGCATAGTAAGCCGCAATACCACATACCAGCGGCGGCAGCACACGTACAAACGGCGCATATTCCCATACATATGCCGTATTGAGCGGCCATCGCTTCATAGAAAAGAGTTGGCCCCAAAATAAACAAATAAACTATACGCGGCGCTTATCGGGGATTGTACACATAAGCCACCTCAAACTTCTGTTGCTGGTATTCGGGCGACAGGTTGCCGATAGGCAAATCTTCTGATTGGGGTGTAGGCTCGCAAACCGAATACATATTGCCGTTGTAGACGACAGGCGTACCTATGGGTTTGTCGAACTTTACAGCTATGGTCAGGTGGTTAGGAAATTCCATAGCAATCATCGGCAAATTGTATATCTCCTTAACCAAGCAGTAAAACAATGCCGCCCGGTCTTTGCAGTCGCTCTGGTCGTATAGCAGCGTCTGTTCGGGCGTCATGCGTTTTTGCTTGCCATATACTTCCATATCCGGCTGATAGTTGAAGGCGTATCTGGTAAAACGCATCAGATAGTCTACACCGGTGCGCACATCCATATCTTTCATGTTCTTTTTTAGCTGGGGTATCAGCGACTGATACGTTTCTGCGCTGAGCGGCGCATCAAAGTATTGTCCGTAATCGGTAACGGGATAGTTGTTAAAAATCTTCTTTACCTGTTCATTTACCTTCACCTTCAACCTGCATTCTACATCGTAGTAGCTAAACGCCAGTTCTTTCTCCTGATAATCTTGCGGCGAAAACGCGGGCAGATGCGTAAGGCGATAAGAAAACGAACCTGTTGCTTCAGGAGCGTGAACGCCTATTTGTGAGAACCGAACCTTCGCAAAATCTACTTTACCATAGTCGTGGTAGTTGAGGCACACATACTTACGTCCATCCCTGTGGTAAAATGGTATGTCATAAATATTTTCCTCGCAACGCACATAAAACAATATCTGGTCGCCGGCTACGCAGAGCGTAGCATCGTAGCCCGATTTAGACAACAGAAACCATTTGTATAATGTGTATCGCTGATAATTTTCGGCTTTGGGGCTAATGTATTGGGCTACTTTGCGTACCAGTTGGTAGTATAGCCAGTCGTCGGGCTGATGTTGCTCTTTATAGCGTTTCATTGCGCCAATGAGCGATTGATAATCAGACCGCTCCAATTGCTGATAAAAAGCATCGACAGACTCATCGTTAAGGCAATCGTTAAAACCAACTACCGATGCGGGGTCTACATCAATATTGAGGGTGTCGCCGTAAAAACTGATTTGGGTATGCCTATACGCTATGCGGTCATCAGGTTTGGCCAATACACCCAACGAAGCAAGACACAATATCAATATTATCCAAACCGGCTTCACGATCATCTAAATTTCACAATAAAGTTACACAGAATTAACACAGAATTAATGTTAAGTTTTATTAAAGCCGGTTTTAGAAGCCAGTTTCAGCCATCGGCATCATTTAACGATACATGCTCATAGCTTTTTATTATTATGGCGGCATTCTTAAGTTTAATTTCGTGGCGTAACTTTGCAAACAATTAAAATAATCAACAGCATGTATCCCGAACAAATAGTTACCCCCATGAAGGCCGAACTGACCGGCAATGGGTTTACTGAATTACTTACTCCAGCCGATGTAGACAATACAATGAAACAAAGCGGTACTACATTGCTGGTTATCAATAGCGTATGCGGTTGCTCTGCGGGCACAGCCCGTCCGGGCGTACTGATGGCAGTACATAATGCCAACAAAAGACCCGATCGTCTTACTACCAGTTTTGCAGGTTTTGATGTAGACGCGGTTAAGCAGGCGCGTACCTACTTACTGCCATATCCTCCATCATCGCCAGCCATAGCGCTGCTGAAAGACGGCAAGGTTGTGCACATGATAGAAAGGCATAACATAGAAGGTCGCCCGGCGCAAATGATCGCCGCAAACCTTATGCAGGCGTTCGAAACATATTGCTAATACGAATAAAACAGACAGGCGCAAAATGCAGTATACCCTGCGTTTTGCGCCTGTCTGTTTTAAAAAACTAATACAGCTGACTGACGGCATCCGTCTTTCGTCGGGGCAGCCCATTATAAAAAGCCATTTTTTTTTGCGTTATTCGCAGATAAATATTCTATCCGCTTGTCTACAGGAAAAATTATTGTTATCACTGCCCCATCAGGTTCGGGAAAAACCACATTGGTAAAACGCCTACTGGAAGCCTGTCCGCATCTCGAATTTTCTATATCTGCCTGCACCCGCAAACCGCGCAATGGCGAAGTGCACCGTAAAGACTATTACTTTTTTGAAGAAGAAGAGTTTAAACAATTGATTGCCGAAGATGCATTTGTAGAGTGGGAAATGGTATATGCCGGTAAATACTACGGCACACTAAAAAGCGAATTGCAACGGATATGGGACGCGGGCAAATCGCCGCTGGTGGACATAGATGTGCAGGGCGCGCTGGCGGTAATGGATAAGTACAAGCCAATATGCCACACCATATTTATTGAAGCCCCCTCTATGGATGAGTTGCGCAAACGCCTGATAAACAGAGGAACGGAAACGCCGCAGAGCCTTGAAGAAAGAATAAACAAAGCAGAACATGAGCTGGCATTTGCCCCAAGGTTTGATTCGGTGCTGGTAAACGACGACCTGGATAAAGCTACAGCCGAGCTCATAGCTATTGTTACCGGTTTTACTGGCTGCTAACCAGAGCCGAAACGAATGTGTTTAGCTGCAACCCAAAATAAACCGGGCGAAAAAAAACCAATAACTCGCGGAAAGAAATAAACTACCCTACCCGATCAAGACCATTTGCAGATAGCCGCATTTCACCCTTTAGCTTATCTTTGCCGAATGGCAAAGTTCTTTTTAAGAAAAAAAATAGGCGACAGGGTAATAAACGGCCACCCCTGGATTTTTGGCAACGAATTAGGCGACAGTGAAGGCGAGGCTGAAGCTGGCGATATAGTGGAGGTATATTCATCCAATGGCTCGTTTGTGGGCAAGGGCTACATCAACCCTGCATCGCAAATACGCATAAGACTCCTGACTCGCGACAAAAACGAAGTAATAGATGAAAGTTTTTTCCTGAAAAGAATACAAGAAGCCTGGGCATACCGCCAACAAATAGGCTATGTAGAAAACTGTCGCCTCATTTTTGGCGAGGCCGACCAACTGCCTGCGCTGATCATAGATAAATTCAACGATTATTTTGTTATACAGTCGCTGGCGTTAGGTATAGAAAGATGGAAGGGCGCTATAGTAAAAGCGCTGCAAACCATTTTTAAACCCAAGGGTATTTACGAGCGCAACGACGTACCGGTGCGTACCCTTGAAGGTATGGAGCAGATCAAGGGTTTTCTCAGCGAGCCCTTCGATACGAATATCATCATCAACGAAAATGGGTTAAAATTCCATGTAGACATTGAGAATGGCCAAAAAACCGGTTATTTTCTGGATCAGCAGGATAATCGCCGGGCTATACAGCACATTGTAAAGGGCGGCGATGTGCTCGAAGTCTTCTGTTATACAGGTACGTTTTCGCTGCATGCCGCCCATTATGGCGCAAAAAGCGTGCTGGGTCTCGATATTTCTGAAAATGCAGTTGCTGCCGCACGCCGCAATGCAACACTGAACGGCTACGAAAATATATGCAAATTTGAATCGGTAAACGCTTTCGACGTATTAAAACAATGGGTTAAAGACGGAAGAAAATATGATACTGTAATCCTTGACCCACCCGCATTTACCAAGAGCCGCGAAAACATTCAAAAAGCAATAACGGGCTACAAAGAAATAAACCTGCGCGGTATGAAACTGGTGAAGCCCGGAGGATTTCTGGTGACGGCATCTTGTACTAATCTGGTGCCGCCGGATATGTTTCTGGATATAATAGGCAAGGCCGCAAAAGACGCCAGACGCACGCTGCGGCAGGTTGTGTGGCAAACGCAGGCATCGGATCACCCCATACTGTGGAACGTGCCCTCTACCCAATACCTGAAATTTTTGATAGTGCAGGTACTGTAATACAGCCTGATGCATATAATAATCGAGGTTTACCTTGCCGTTATGGTTGTGGTGAGCCTCGATTTTTTGTTGAGGGATACGTTTGTGAAGAGCAAATGACTATTTTGTAATCGGGAGTAGGTAAAGGTAGATATGGGTACAATAAAGCAGAATGTCATATACCCATAAAACGCAGTATGTGAAATTCCGAAAGTACACTTCAATATATTTCTTTTTCCAGTAACTTTATGCTATGACAGCGACTGCAATTATCAAGGAAATAAAAAAGCTTCCATTAAGCGATAAGCTACTGCTCGTAGAGCAAACAATTAACGCTATAAAACGCGAACAGCAGGAGGAGTTACGCCAAGCCGTAGACCTACTGTATGATGATTATGTAAACGACAAGAACCTGACTGCTTTCACTGTTTTAGATGCCGAATCATTTTATGAAGCAAAGTGAAATATGGTTAATCAATCTCGACCCTACTGTGGGGGCAGAGATACGAAAAACGCGACCTGCAATTATTATTAACGATAACACTTTGGGTAAGTTGCCACTGAAGATTATTGTACCTATTACAGATTGGAAGGACCGATATTCCTCAGCGCCATGGATGGTAAAAATAACCCCGGATGGCAGTAATAACTTAACTAAAGAATCTTCTATTGATTGCTATCAAATTAGATCCGTTTCTGACGACAGATTTGTTAAGCGCCTTGGCATAGTACCCCCTGTAATAATGGATCGTATAAAATTAGCGTTGAAAATAGCATTGTCGATATAGCGCTCACCATTTAAATTGCCCTAACTAAATAAGATCAATCTGGCTATTAAAACCTGACCAAATACTATTTGGAAATAAGGGGGCTAAATCTACCCAAAATCGCCCTTTAGTGCGATTCCTTACCGTATCGCAACAAAATAGGGTCCTATTCAGAAGCTACATTTCCGAATATGACCCTAACTTTTTTAGGTTGTAACATCCCCCCCCGATTAAAACCCATTCACCACCTGACGGATAGCCACCAGTTTTTCGAGCAGATCTTCGAGCAGGTCTAAGTGCAACATATTTGCCCCGTCCGATTTTGCTTTAGATGGATCGGGATGGGTTTCTATAAACAGGCCGTCGGCGCCCACTGCTATGCCTGCGCGGGCTATGGTGGCTATCATGGCGGGGTTGCCGCCGGTAACGCCGCTGGCCTGGTTGGGCTGCTGCAGGCTATGCGTACAATCGAGCGTGACGGGTGTACCCAAGCTTTGCATTATTGGTATGGCGCGGTAGTCTACTATCAGATCCTGATAGCCAAACATTACACCGCGGTCGGTCAGTATTATACGGTCGTTACCGCTCTGCTGCACCTTGTCTACTGCAAATTTCATAGACTCCGGCGACAAAAACTGTCCTTTCTTCACGTTTACATACTTACCTGTATGGGCTGCCGCTATCAGTATATCAGTTTGGCGGCACAAGAATGCAGGTATTTGCAACACATCTACATAGCGCGCGGCCATTGCTGCTTCATCGGCGGCATGTATGTCTGTTACCAGCGGCACATTGTAGGTTGTTTTTACTTTGGCCAGTATCTCCAGAGCCGCCTCATCGCCTATGCCTGTAAAGCTATCCAGCCTGCTACGGTTGGCTTTGCGGTACGACGATTTAAAAATCAGCGGAATCTTCAACCGTTCGCAGATACGCACTACCCGCTCGGCAGTGTGCATTATAACCGATTCGCTTTCTATGACACATGGACCGGCGATAAGAAAAAAATTGTTGGCTGACGTATCCTGACCCGAAAAAAGGTCGCTATATATATCTGGCATCTATTTTGTTTTGCTGTGGAAAAAAATCTGCGCAAAGGTAGGCAAGAATTGAAAAGGAATGCGACGAGGTTTGCCGCAGAGGGAAGGACTACATACGAGTATCAAGTTTTTGGGTATCCTGTCTTTGATGCAATACCGCAAACACAGTAATTGTGTTTAATAATGGCTCCTTTATAAAATAAATCGAATACGGAAATCGTTTCACAAAAACCCGACTTAACCCACGATATACAGCATTGTAGCGTACTATATCAGAAGTCAGACCTTCAACTTCCGTAAGAACATGCTCTTTAAAACTTTCGCTTAGAAGCGAATCAAATTGTGCGTACCATGTTGCTGCCTCTTCAACATCTTCTATTGCCTGTAATAGGAAATTAATTTTGTACATATTATCACCTACCTAACAAACGCATTTTAGCCTCGACTAAACTTACAGTTTTCGCTGTGCCTTGGTTGTATTCATCCATACGACCATCCAATGTGCTTTTATGTGCATCTGAAATATCGGAAACATCATTCATACCCAATAAACCCTTTATGGCAGTTAGCAACCATTCGTCATCTATATGGTTGATCTCGGCGATAATAAGTTTTTTTTCCAGTTCTATGTTCATAGTACATGTGTTCACTTACAAATATAGTCAGTTTAGCCTGATAAAACGCCACGCGACTTGGCGGCAAAAACCATTTTCTGCCATTTGAATTTGCCATTATTTATCATGGCTCACTCATCCTCCTCCAGCAAATACTTGTTGCGCACCTCGTTGCCCGTAGCCACCATATCCTTTACCGACCCAAATCCTATGGCGTCTTTCATAACCATGGGTTCGTATAGCTCGCTACCCTTCCGCACTATGTTCTTGCCGTACTTATCTTTGATATTGTACATGGCTTTGCGCAGCACATCCTTTCGTATCCGGTTGTCAAACAAGCTGTATTGCAACACCTTGTCGCTTACAAAATTTTGTATACCCACGCCCATGCTGTCGGTATTGTTGGTAAGCAGGGTAGGCATATTGCGCAGCCGCTCTTGTTCTGCCATTTTCTCCAGTATGTAGCTCCGCAGTTCCATACCGTCTTGCACAGGTTGCGCCAATTTCACCTTTGTATCCCAGCCTGTGTGGTCTTTATACCTTATATAAAAGGTTACCTCCTTACAAAACACGCCTGCCTTTACCATGCGTTGCTCCAGCCTCGTACACAGCGCTATGAGCATAGCATCAAGCGACTGACGGCTTTCGCGCTGCTGCCGGCTGACCGTGCGCGTAGCGCTCATCGTGCGGTTTTCGCTGCTGTACAGGTCCACCTCTCCAAAGTTCAGCCTTCTATGCCAGTAATCGCCCACAACGCCGCCAAACACCTTGCGCAACAGCGCCGGCGAAGAGCGCCGCATCTCCAGCGGCGTACGTATACCGGTCATCAACAGGCGATGCTCATTGCGCGCGGCTATACCGGGCAGATCGGTAAGTTTCAGCTTTGCCAGATACCCATCTATATTATCGGGCGTTATCGTTATCAGTCCATCGGGCTTTTGCAACTCAGTGCCCAGCTTTGCCAAAAACGAGTTGGGGGCAATACCTATGGAACACTTCAAGTAGTCGTGAATACTGGCAATATCTGCTTTTATTTGTCTGGCCACTACGCTTAGGTCTTTATACACCAATCTGTAAGACGTGAAGTTGGCAGCCGCCTCATCTATGCTTTTTACTACTACATCATCGCAATAGCGCTTTAACACCCCTATTACATCTACATGCACCTGCCGGTACCATGCCGGATGGGTGGTAATAGGTATTATGTGCGGGCACAACAGTCGACAATCATTAAGGCGCATCCCGGTTTTTACGCCAAACTTCTTTGCTTCTATAGATGGCGCTATCACTGCCGCATACGGGCTATCATACGTTATCACCCCCACTGGCTTACCCCGCAGGGCTGCATTGCGCTGCTGCTCGCAACTGGCAAAGAAGCTATTCATGTCAAGATACATAACAAGCGCATCGTTATTAATGCGGACAGAATTGGCAGAATATTCCATAAAATTGACAAATCACTAACCATGTCAAATTTATTGGATTTTATTGCGCTTTGAACAGGGATAAATAAATTGTGGAAAAGAAGGTGTTTTGTATCGAAACCAATAGCTGATGGTTACCTCAGGAACAAAAATGTGATAATCACACCCAAAAGCGGCATGCCAGAAAAATATAACAGATGATAGATAAGGATTAAATTTGAGCAAGAATTGTAGCTATGAGTAAAATCAGGATAAAGAACTTCGGACCTATCGGGGAAGGATTCAACGAGGATGGCGGCTGGATGGATATAAAAAAAGTTACGGTATTTATTGGCGACCAAGGCAGCGGTAAAAGTACTGTAGCCAAACTTATTGCCATGTTTTCGTGGATGGAAAAAACGCTCAACAGAGGAGAAGGATCTTTTGTTATAGGTCGGGATATACAAATGCAGGCAAAATGGCATGGACTGGATACTTATTTTCACAAAAACCGAACCGAAATTGAATACATAGGAGATAGATACGCCATAAGCTACAAACCGAATCTGGGAAGCGGGGCGCCAGTTATAGATAAAATACAAGGCGAATATATGGTACCTAAAATAGCATATATACCAGACCAGCGCAATTTTTTGAGTACCATAAAAACAGCTTTCGACGTTACCGGTCTGCCCCGTCCATTGGAGGCGTTTGCCCAAAAGTTTAAAAAAGCACAACTGGATTTGCAAGGACAACCAGCGTCATTGCCGCTTAACGGTTTTGCCTATGAGTACGACGAGCAACAGGACACATCGTATGTGGTGAGCAAGGGTAACAAAACCGACCTATTGGTTGCGTCCAGCGGCCTGCAATCCATCATTCCGCTCTACCTTGTAACCAATAATCTTAGTGCACAAATTGCTACAGAAAAAGACCCGGCAAATGCACTACTAACCGCAAACCAAAGTATAAGACGCGACGCCGAAATATCGGCCATAATGAGAGATAATACACTTACTAACGAACAGAAAATAAGAAAAACGGACGATATTTTCGCACGGTATCATAATAAGCGACTTATTAACATTGTAGAAGAGCCCGAACAGAACCTATACCCTACAAGTCAACGCGAATTACTGAATAGCTTAACCGCTTGCAATAACCGAACCTTGAGCAATACGCTCATAATGACCACTCATAGCCCATACTTAATTAATTATATCACGCTGGCAGTAAAGGCGCATATGCTACTTGCAATGTGCAAAAAAAACAGTAACGGTGCGAAATATACATCGATGGTAAAGGCAATTGTACCTGAAGATGCGGTTATAGCGCCCGACGAACTGGTAATTTACGAACTGGACAAGACCGGAACCATAAGAAAACTAGACAATTACAACGGAATACCATCTGATGAAAACTACCTAAATGAACAATTGGGCGCTACGAATGAACTTTTTGCACAACTATTAGAGATACAACAACAGCTATGAACCTGATAACCCTACAAGAAAATAAATGCCAAACTAAATCAGACAAAAAAAGGTTCGGTATCTGCGACAAACCACATCCTACAAAAGCCCCTGCGTATATTGACGAGCAAAATGGCGGCGAATGGATTGCTGTTGTGGAAAACGAGCAACGCTATAGCGTTACGTTTACGGCTATAGACCATTGCATAGATATTACAAAACCTGATGGCGCACAAGAAAGCAGGTGCGATGGCGCGCTCCACTATCTCGCAACAGTAATATTTGTGGAACTTAAAGCACGTGGAGCTTGGGGCAATGAATGGGTAAAAGATGCGGATCGCCAACTGCGCGCTACCATAAATAATTTTGAAAAAAGCCTATCATCAGACGAATACAAATATAAAAAGGCATACATTG
>CAZLPE010000039.1:0-11998 GCA_964561325.1 uncultured Flavipsychrobacter sp. | reverse complement strand
TGGGTAAAGGCAGGGTGGAGTTGCTGGAGCATATTGCCGCTACAGGATCGATAACTAATGCTGCGCGCGCCATGAAAATGTCGTACAGACAAGCGTGGCAAATGGTACAGGATATGAATGCGCGATCGGCCGAACCGCTGGTGGAAAAAACGCTGGGAGGAGCCGGCGGCGGGGGCGCTAAAGTGACCAAAGAAGGCGAAAGACTAATACTGCTCTACCGCAATCTGGCAGAACGAATAAATAAATTTATAGCCGATGAGTCGGCAAAGCTGAATGGCTAATTTTTTTACAAACCGATATGCTTTATAAAACACAGCGACAATGACGCAAAAAATAATCATCCTTCTACTGGCATCTTTGGCAACCGCGAAAGCCCGGGGGCAAGTAGTAGATACACCTAACACTAAAAACCTGGGTGAAATAGTAGTGGCGGCATCGCGAAAGCCCGAACATAAAACCAAATCGCCGGTAAGCATAGTTACGCTAAGCGGCGCTGATGCTGACAAAACCGGCGCATTATCTTGCTTCGACGCCTTAGCTAATGTAGAAGGCGTACATACCATTACACCCGGTCTGAGCTTCAAAGTACTGAATACACGCGGTTTTGCCAATACTACAAACGTTAGGTTTTCGCAACTGATAGACGGAGTAGATAACCAGGCGCCGCATATAGGCGCGCCAATAGCCAACGCGCTGGGCGCCAACGACCTTGATATAGAACGAATAGAAATAGTGCAGGGTACGGCGTCGGCGCTGTATGGCATGAATTCGCTGAACGGACTGGCAAACATTGTTACTAAAAATCCGTTTTCAAGTAGCGGACTTAGCGTACAGCAACTGACGGGAGTTAACCATACCAATACTGGCGCTCAAAACGGCCCACAACTCTACAGCCAAACCAATATAAGGTGGGCCCGCGCTATAAATAATCGATGGGCTTTCAAAATAAATGGCGCGCTCAACAAAGGCCGCGACTGGGTTGCCGATAACCGCACCGACCTTGCTGCAACCGTCAACTCGTCTTTAGGACTTACCGGTGCAGACAACCCGGCTTATGACGAGGTAAATGGCTATGGCAATGAATCATCGAACAGGAGAACACTGACGCTGAGTGGCAAGAAAATAGTGGTGGCGCGCACCGGCTACAGAGAAGCCGAAATAGAAAACTATGAACTGCAAAATATAAAAGGCGACGCAGGACTCTACTTTCGCCCCAAGGATGGCAACGAGCTCAGTATAACCTACAAAGGCGCGCTGATAAACAATACCTACCAAAGGTCGAACCGCTTCAGATTGCAGGACTACGCGCTACATCAATACGCTGTAGACTACCACTCGAATGTGTTGATGGTAAGAGGCTATATAACGCAGGAGAACACAGGAAAATCGTACAACATCAGGTCGCTTGCCGAAAACATGGACCGATCGTTTAAAACAGACGATAAGTGGTTTACAGATTTTACAACTGCTTACAACAAAGCCACAACCGACGGCGCCCCACTGAGCGATGCGCTAAAAAACGCGCGCAGCATGGCCGACAATGGACGGTATGTACCGGGATCGACAGCGTTTAACGCAAAAAGAGCAGAACTCATAGATATTAATAACTGGGACTACGGAGCTGCGCTGCGCGTAAAATCATATCTACTGCATAGCGAAGGTTTGGTATACTGGGACAAAATATTTCCCGTTTTCTTTACCCGCTACAAGTTTCAAGTTATGTCGGGCTTCGATCACCGTACCTATATCATCATACCCGACGGCAACTATTTCATCAACCCGACCGATACTGGCAACAACCTCAATTATAGTAAATCCGGAGGTTTCTTGCAGGTAGCTAAAGACCTGTTGAAGAACAGGCTGACCGTGGGCGCAACGCTACGCGCCGACTATGCCGACTACTTTAACTGGAAAATAAATCCACGATTGACCGCCGTTTATTCGCCAACCGACGAATTGAGCATACGGGCATCCTATCAGAGCGGTTACAGATTCCCGAGTATATTTGAGGGCTTCTCCAATGTAGTGAGCGGTGGAGTGAAACGCGTTGGCGGCCTACGCGTTATGTCGGATGGCGTATTTGAGCAATCGTACACAAAAGCATCCATCGATGCATTTCAGGCCAAAGTAAATGCAGACGTCAATTCGGCTGGGCAGACGCAAGTTCAGGCTATTGCCAACAATAAAGCAATGCTGAAGAAGAACCCATATACCTACCTGCAGCCAGAGTATGTGCAATCGGGGGAAATGGGCATACGAGGCGTAGCCCTTAGCCGCAACCTGTATGTGGACGCGAGCGCATACTACAATGCATACGAAAACTTTATAGCGCAGGTAGAAGCAAGCATACCCAAAACCACCAATCCCGATTCGGTAGCCACCTACTTATATTCAGCCTCAAAGCAAAACAAATATCGCCTTTGGACAAACTCTAAAAGTAAAATCAGGACGTATGGCGCTACGCTGAAACTGAACTATAACTACACGGACCGCTACAACCTATCGGGCTCCATCACCTATTCGCAGCTGGACCGTACCGAAAACAAGGATGGGCTGGAAGATGGCTACAACACACCGCGACTAATGTGCAGCGCTACAGCCGCGGCTAATAAGTTGTGGAAAAATCTTGGCGCAGGCATTACCTACAGATACCAAACTGAATATAATTATGTGTCGTTTTTGGTAAACGGCGTTGTACCGGCATTCTGGACGCTGGATGCACAAATAACCTATACGCTAAAGCGCCCCGAAATCGTGGCAAAGCTGGGCGCTACAAATTTGACCAATACCAATTACTATTCTATGCTTGGCGGTCCGCAAATAGGCGGTTTGTATTATCTGTCATTGACCTACAACCTGAAATAAACACATTGACCGGGCGCTAATAAGCAGAATAAATGCAGGAACTACGGCGCAAGCCATGAGCAAATACAGCGGTAAACCATGGCAGCGCACATATAATTACACAAGGCGACGCTACGCACAAATACCCGTTTAATACCCTATCTTTGCGCGACTTATTTTTAATATGCAAAACATTCGCAATTTCTGTATCATTGCCCACATCGATCATGGTAAAAGCACCCTGGCCGATCGTCTTCTTGAGTTTACAAAAACAATCTCATCGCGAGACATGCAGGCGCAGGTACTCGACGACATGGATCTGGAACGTGAAAAAGGTATCACCATAAAGAGCCATGCCATACAGATGGAGTATGAATGGAAGGGGGTAAAATACACCTTCAACCTGATAGATACTCCCGGACACGTAGACTTCTCGTACGAAGTGAGCCGCGCACTGGCCGCATGCGAAGGCGCATTGCTGCTGGTAGATGCATCGCAAGGCATACAGGCGCAAACCATTAGCAATCTGTATCTGGCGCTGGATAATGACCTGGAAATAATTCCGGTCATTAATAAAATAGACATGGAAGGCGCCATGATACCAGAAGTAACAGACCAAATAGTAGACCTTATAGGCTGTAAACCTGAAGAAATAGTATTGGCGAGCGGCAAATCTGGCATAGGTATTGAAGAAATTCTTACCGCTATAATAGAGCGGGTGCCCGCGCCAAAAGGCGACCCCGAGGCGCCGCTGCAAGCGGTTATCTTCGACAGTGTGTTCAACTCGTTCAGGGGTATCATTGCCTACTTCCGGGTATTTAACGGCACACTCCGCAAAAACGATAAGATCAAGTTTATACATACCGATGCAGAATATGATGCAGACGAGGTAGGTATTATGAAACTGGCCCTTACCCCAAAACAGGAAGTAAGAGCCGGCGATGTGGGCTATATTATTACGGGCATTAAAAATGCCCGCGATGTAAAAGTGGGCGATACCATTACTACGGTTGCCAACCCCACCAAAGAGATTGTAAAGGGTTTCCAGGAAGTAAAACCAATGGTTTTTGCCGGTATATTCCCGGTGGAAACCGATGATTTTGAAGACCTGCGCGACTGCATGGAAAAACTGCAACTGAACGACGCATCGCTCACTTTTGAGCCCGAAACATCGCAAGCGCTTGGTTTCGGTTTCCGTTGCGGCTTCTTAGGCATGCTGCACATGGAGATCATACAGGAACGTCTGGAACGGGAGTTTAATCAGACCGTACTGACTACCGTGCCCAACGTTAGCTTTCACGCATACAAAACGCGCGACAAAAACAAACAGATCATTGTAAACAACCCAAGCGAAATGCCTGATCCAAGTAGCCTGGACAGGATAATGGAGCCTTTCATCAGGGCGCAGATTATTACGCTGCCCGACTACATAGGCAATATCATGAGTTTGTGTCTGGGTAAGCGCGGTTTACTGGTAAACCAGCACTACCTTACCCCAACCCGCGTAGAGCTTATATTTGAAATGCCGCTCACAGAGATCGTTTTCGACTTTTACGACCGATTGAAATCCTGCACACGCGGCTATGCTTCGTTCGACTACAACCCGCTCGACTATCGCGAGAGCGAAATATCTAAAATGGATATATTGCTGAACGGCGATCCGGTGGATGCATTGAGCGCTTTGATACACAAAAGCAGAGCTCAGGATTTTGGTCGTAAGCTTTGCTCAAAACTAAAAGACCTGTTACCTAAACAACAGTTTGTGATAGCGATACAGGCTGCGATAGGCGCAAAAATAATAGCCCGCGAAACCATATCGGCCATGCGAAAAGATGTTACCGCCAAGTGTTATGGCGGCGACATAAGCCGTAAACGCAAGCTGCTGGAAAAACAAAAAGAAGGTAAAAAACGTATGCGCCAGATAGGCAGCGTAGATGTGCCGCAGGAAGCCTTCCTCGCTGTGCTGAAGCTGGAGTAACACTGGGTAAAATACTACCAAAGGGTATCGCGTGGCGCGATACCCTTTTTTAATGTACTACAATACCACAAAAGTGGTATGCCCGAGCGCTGCGCTAATATTATTTTTAACGTTCAATACACGCTATGAAATACAAGCTCCTATTCGCTGCTTTTTGCTATGCGTTGTTCTTTAATGCCGCGCTGGGGCAATCTGGCTCGCCGCTGGCTAAGTTTGCGCCGGAATGGAGCAATGCCCGCTACGCTGCATGCAATACAGCTGCCCATGCCCGCTATATGCGCACAGAAGAGCGCGAGGCGATATACATCCTCAATTTGGCGAGAATGAACCCGAAACTATTTTGCCAATCGGTACTACTGAAAGCGCCCACCCTACTATCGAACGTAGATACTTCATCAGAAGTATATTACAAATCGCTTGTCGGTCGGCTGAATACTATGGAACCTTTACACCTGCTCCAGCCCGACTCGCTAAGCTATGTAAGCGCCTACTGCCACATGGCGTCTACCGGCAAAACGGGCTATGTGGGGCACGATAGAAAAACACCGGAATGCAGAAAAAAACAACACTTCAGCGGCGAATGTTGTCAGTATGGGTTCAATAGCCCGCTGGCTATGATACTGTACTTGCTGATAGATGAAGATGTGCCATCGCTCGGTCATCGCGAAATATGCCTTGGGTCTTACAAATTGATTGGCGTATCTATGGGCGAACACAAAACTTTCGAAACCGTAGGCGTGTTAGACTTCAACTTCTGATGGCGACTACTGATTGATTTTGTAACCCACCCAGTCTCCGTCGTGATATTTTGAGCTATCAGACACTTGCTGAAATATACAATTCAATGAATCTACTCCGTCTTTATAGTCGCGCAGTATAAACTGGTACTGGTCGGAGCCGTATACAAAAACCTCATGCGTAAGGTCTTCAATCACATCTACCTGAGTGCGAAAGTTGCGTTTCAGGCCGCCAAAAGAATCGGCATAAACAAAAATAGTATCGTACGCCTTATAGTCTATATACACCAGCGAGTACCCACGATATTGATATTTCAGCCCTTGTTTATATTCGCCAAGAAAAGTATCTATGTGCGGAGTGAAAAGCAACTGTGCGGAATCTACCTCAATAGTATTGTTACCACTCGATTTCTGACAGGATGTCTGAAAAAACAAGGGCAGCAACAAAACGGATAAAAATAAACCGGCTTTCATGAGCGTGTAAATTAAATAAAATTATGTTCTTTACGCAAAACAATTTTAAAAACACCGCTATCACCGTAGCGTTGCATTAATAAGTGCAGTTAGGGTTGGGCGTTGAGGCTTTTAGGCTTCCAGCTCAGATCGGTAAATTTTTTCTTGCGCAGCAGAAAATAGTCCCATACTATACTGCGGGGATAAATGCCTTCTTCGTTTCTCCGCACAATCATTTTTTTATTTTCCTTTCTGCGTTGCAGCCACTTACCCAGGTCTCGGTAAAAATGGAAATGTGCTTTTACAATTATCAACGTTTCTTTGAAGTTGCCGGTAAGGGCGAGGCGCAGACCAGCCACCCCATCCAATATCAACCGAAAAGGAAACAGCCAAAGTAGCTTAGCGCCCTTTTCGTTTTTCACTAACAACACCAGATTATTGCGGAAGTTGTAATATAGTTTCTGCGGACTACCATAACTTATTACGCTGCCCCCCACGTGGTATACCAGCGATTTTGCTATGTAGCCTATTTTATAGCCTGCGTTTTTCAACCGCCAGCACAAGTCTACCTCTTCCATGTGGGCGTATAGATCGTGATCCAGTCCACCGGCATTGTGGTACAAATCTGCGCGCACCATAAAGCAGCCGCCAGATGCCCAAAACACTTCAATATTATCGTTGTATTGCCCTAAGTCTTTTTCTATATCAAAGAAAATGCGGCCGCGACAGAAGAGATAACCAAAATTATCCATAAATCCGCCGCCTGCTCCTGCATATTCAAACAGTTCCCTATCGCGCCAATAACGAATACGGGGCTGACATGCCGCCAACTGAGTATCGGCTTCCATAGCCTCATGCAACGGAGGAAACCACCCCTCGGTCACCTCAAAATCGGCGCTGAGCAGTACGTAATATTTGGCCTTAACTTGCTTTAATGCCTCATAATACCCGTTAGCAAAACCATGGTTAACACTTATCTGTAGGGTTTTTATGGTAGGGAAGTTTTCCTGCACATATTGCAGGGTATCGTCGGTAGATGCATTATCTGCTACAATCACCTCATACCCTGTATGCGCTTCCGCTACAATTTTTGGCAAAAACAACTCGTGCCACTTAGCGCCATTGTAGCTTAGTATTACAACGGCTGTATCCTTATGGCATTCAATCATAGCAGATGGTCGCTATATATTATTTATACGTTGGTTCGTAAAGCGTACTTGACGGTACGGTTATCTTATCGTTCTTCTGGTACTTGTGCTCATAAAGGTTGTAGCAACCTGCCCATGCGAAAATAAAAATGCCGAAAAAACTCAATAAAAATAAAAAGCGCGATTTAGAAGGCTTATTAAGCTCTATATCTGCGGGGTTGTCTATCTCTAATTCGTTTTGGTTGTGCTGAGTGTCCATGAAGTTTTGAAAATTTCCTTCGCAAAAATAATAGTAATTCCTTCAAAACCATAATATTTTTACCGTTACTTCGTTATCTGGAGGCAATATTATGCGTCAATATCTAAATTGGAAAACATATCTCGCACTTGTCGCGATATTTATTGTAGGCGCATCGCTGTATTTCACCAGCCAGCTCGCTGCAAAGCTGGCTATTGAAGAACGAAAGAAGGTGCAGGAGCTGGCGGGCGCGCTAAAAACACTCGTCATTTCTAACAATAATCTGGAAACTGCGTTTGCAAGTAATATAATAGAACAAAACACAAGCATACCCTTAATAATAGTAAATGAACAGGGAGGCATAGTAGACTACAAAAACATAGACTCATCCGGCGGCATCAATCCATCGCGGAACATGCAGAATAAGCTGAATGAGTTTAAAAAAACACCGCCAATTATTGCCGACTACGGCACGGGCAAAAACTACATATACTATGGCGAGTCGTACTTGCTAACACAGTTGAGGTACTTCCCTTATGTTCAGTTGGCAATCATTTTTCTGTTCCTGATAGTGGTATTGTTGGCGCTTACTACAGCGCACCGCTCCTTACAAAATCAGGTATGGGTAGGGCTATCGAAAGAAACAGCCCACCAACTGGGCACACCGCTAAGCTCGATAGAGGCATGGCTGGAACTGCTGCGCGACGACGACCCGAAGAGCGAGGCAGTACTGGAAATGCAAAAAGACCTCGACCGGTTAAAACTGGTAGCCGACAGATTTAGTAAGGTGGGCAGCGCCCCCCAACTGGCGCAAGACAATCTGGTGCACAGACTGGAGGGAATAGTAGAATACATGCAAAAACGGTCGCCTATGAATGTGGCGATCACGCTGCACAACAAAGAACCTGAAATACTGGTTAACATCAGCGGCGCATTGTTCGACTGGGTGATGGAGAACCTTATACGCAACGCGCTGGATGCAATGGCCGGTAAAGGAACCATAGACATTACGGTATGCAATACACCGCAGCAAGTGTGGATAGATGTGCAGGATAATGGCAAAGGCATACCCAACCATCAGGTAAAGAAAGTGTTTACGCCGGGCTTCACCACAAAAAAGCGAGGATGGGGCCTTGGGCTGTCGTTGTCGCGCAGAATAGTAGAAAAATACCACCACGGCAGCATATATGTAAAGCACAGCGAAGTAGGCAAGGGCACTACCTTCCGGATAATATTAAGACGATAACGGTTTACGGGTAATTTTCAACTACGCGTTTATCAATACCGCTTTGCCCTTACCTTTGCAGTACAAACAAAAAGCTACATGCAGTCTCGATTATTATTCATTTGCATTGCCATTTTCTTTTTATCATCTTGCGCAAAAACCCGAATAACCGACCATCCCGACTGGAGCAAATACTATGAACAACATGGCATAAAAAATGCCTGCTTTATTCTCCGCGACAACAACCACGAAGCAATACACTATTATAACCTAAAACGCTGCCAGGAGCGTTTGTCGCCGGCCTCTACTTTTAAGATCTTCAATTCTTTGGTTGCGCTCGAAACCGCAGTGGCTCCAGACGACCAACTGGTAATAAAGTGGGACAGCGTAAAGCGCCGTGAGGAATGGAATAAAGACATGACGATGGCCGAGGCCATGAAAGTGAGCTGCCTGCCCTACTACCAGGAAATAGCGCGCCGCATAGGCCCTACAAAAATGAAACATTTTCTGGATACCGTTAAATACGGCAACATGAAAATGGAAGGTAAAATAGACAACTTCTGGATCAACAACTCATTACAGATATCGGCCGATGAACAGGCTGGATTTGTGAAACGCCTCTACTTTGCAGAGCTTCCGTTTTCAGAGCGCAGCCAGCGTATTGTAAAAAACATGATGCTGCGCGAAGA
The DNA here is from genome assembly GCA_964561325.1 of uncultured Flavipsychrobacter sp. Lineage (GTDB taxonomy): Bacteria > Bacteroidota > Bacteroidia > Chitinophagales > Chitinophagaceae > Nemorincola. The sequence goes on along the minus strand of CAZLPE010000039.1, from coordinate 2,686 downwards.
AACGCCGGGATACAGGATATACTACAAAACCGGAACTTACGAAACAAAAGAAAAAACCACTTATTGGGTGGTAGGGTTTGCAGAACGAATAGAACATGTAAAAGAAGACAAGGAATCGATGAACAAAGTCGATGTTCGTAACTACCCCTACTTTTTTGCTCAAAACTTTGATATGCCCACCGGCAACGAAAGCGAAGACTGGTATAAAGTACGCCTCGACATAATGCGCCAGTTGCTTACTGACTTTGGCGCTATAAAAAAATAATACTGCCGCAACGCAGCTTGGCCGCTAATAAATAGGTTGTCGCAACCTATTTATTAGCGACCACATAGGGTAAAACACCGCTTAATTGTAGAATTGGATAAAATGAACCAATAATATTTGCTATATTGGGCAATATATTTTTTTGTTTCAATCCTTAACGCCACTAAATGCAATTTACAGCAGCCCAGATAGCAGGTATTCTCAACGGAACTATAGAAGGAAATCCCGATGCAGCCGTTAGCAAATTATCGAAAATAGAAGAGGGCGTACCCGGCTCCATCTCGTTTTTGGCAAATCCGTTGTACACACAATATATATATGGCACTCAGGCCTCTATTGTTATCATCAATAAAGATTTTGAATTAACAGGGCCCACCTCTGCCACGCTTATACGGGTAGACAATGCGGGTTTGGCGTTTGCCAAACTGCTGGAAATGTATAATCAGGTGAAGCTGAATAAAACGGGCATCTCGAAAATGGCCTATATTTCCGACTCAGCCACCGTAGGCAACAACATTTATGCCGGCGAATTTGCAGTAATAAGCGACAATGCCCGCATTGGCAACAACGTAAAAATATACCCACAGGTGTATATAGGCGACAACGTAGTAATAGGCGACAACACTACCCTATTTGCCGGCGTAAAAATCTACTCCGATACACAAATAGGCAAGGATTGTATTATACACTCCGGAGCGGTTATCGGTAGCGATGGTTTCCGTTTTGCCCCCGAAAGCGAGGGTAACAAAAAAGTGCCGCAAATAGGCAATGTAATTATTGAAGATGATGTAGAAATTGGGGCCAACTGCGCTATAGACCGCGCCACCCTCGGTTCTACTATATTACGTAAGGGGGTAAAATTTGACAACCTTATACATATAGCGCACAATGTAGAAGTGGGCGAAAACAGCTATCTGGCAGCATGCAATGTAATAGCCGGATCAACCAAAATAGGCAAAAACTGCATGTTTAGCGGGCAGGTAGGTATAGTTGGGCATCTGCATATTGCCGACAACACCATCATCACGGCACAGTCGGGCATATCTAAAAGTATTAACAAGCCGGGAGAAGTATATATGGGTTCGCCGGCATTTGAAGCGGGCAAGTATCGCAAAGCCTATGTTCACTTCCGCAACCTCGATAATTTGGCTGCGAAGGTGGATAAATTAGAGAAAAAAAGTAAAGCAAATGAGCAAACAGTATAAAACGGCGCTACCGCGCCCTAAATAAAGAAAATTAACAAAACGCATAACACACTGATAATCAATCAAAATCCTCGTAAAAAATGAAGTGATAACAATTAATTATTTTCTTTTCAAATTCATGAGCGAAAAGTGAATATTTATGTTTATCTTTGTGCTTTCTTAAACAATTTATTTTAGCAAACAATGCAAGAAGGTACAGTAAAATTTTTCAACGAAACAAAAGGATTTGGTTTCATTTCTCCATCTAACGGAGGTCAAGACATCTTCGTTCACGTATCAGGTCTTCTGGATGAAATACGCGAGAACGACAAAGTGTCTTTCGATGTTCAAAATGGTAAAAAAGGTTTAAACGCTGCTAACGTAAGAGTTATCTAATTTTAAATACCGGTTTTAAAAATCATTCCAAAAAGCTTTCCGAATAACTCGGAAAGCTTTTTTCTTTGGAGTATTAGTATACTTAAACAATATTGATTATTTTGCGTTGCCGTTAGTGAAAATTAACGGAGCTATTTATTACTTTTACCCCGAAGAAATAATTTTTATGATAAAAAATATGCTCCAAAAGATTCTACTGGTATGTCTTTTAGCAATACCTGCAGGCGCTTTCGCACAATTCGAGAACAAGCCGCCAAACAACAATGAGCCTATAAACAGGTACGAGCTGCTTGATAAGTCATGGCACTTTATTGCTATGAAATGCCCAGATAAGATTGGAGCAGAAGCGCACTACATTCACTATTATTCTACGCTGAAACTAACCGTAAGCAACAGCAATAATATCAATTACGGCACCTACGTAAGAACATTTAAAGACGTTCGCGATAACCCAAAAGAAACCGGAACTTACTCTTTAAACATGGACGATGCCGGCAATGTAACGCTGACGTTGAAAAGAACAAAAACCGGAGCAACATCGCGCTACATTGTACAGATGGTAGAAACAAACCACCTGACGCTGATACGCACAGACGATGGCGACAAGTGCAACATCACTTACGCTGTAGCCCCATAAAGTACTACAAAAAAACAATCAGCATATTTTACGCCCTGCGGTCATCCCGCGGGGCGTTTTTAGTTTAGGCGCCTCATTGAGCTAGTGTGTAAGCGACAGATACTGCAAGGTAATTTCTCTGCTGTAGTCTATTCCACTGCCAATTCCCATTTGATTCAGCTAATTTTAAAATAAAATCATAGATGTCGTCTGTGAATTTTTCAG
>CAZLPE010000038.1:13135-30370 GCA_964561325.1 uncultured Flavipsychrobacter sp. | reverse complement strand
CAACGAACAAAAAAGCGGTCAACAATGTGACCGCTCTCTTACTTTATATAACCAAACACTCTTAAATATCTATTTTAGCATACTTAGCATGAGTTTCTATGAACTGACGGCGCGGAGGTACCTCGTCGCCCATGAGCATTGCAAAAATCTCGTCGGCATAAGTCAGGCTTTCTATAGTCACTTGTTTCAGCGTACGGGTGCCAGGGTTCATGGTGGTATCCCACAGTTGTTCCGCGTTCATTTCACCCAGACCTTTATAGCGCTGTATAGATACGCTGTCTTCCTTGCCGTTTGCCAGTTTGGCTACTGCGGCTTTGCGGCTTTCTTCGTCCCATGCATATATCTGGTCTTTACCTTTTTTTACCAGATATAGCGGTGGTTGCGCCAGATAAACATAGCCTTGCAATACAAGGTCTTTCATATAACGGAAGAAGAACGTAAGTATCAGTGTTGCAATGTGCGATCCATCCACGTCGGCATCGGTCATTATAATCACCTTGTGGTAGCGCAGCTTGGTCATGTTTAGCGCCTTAGGGTCTTCGGGAGTGCCAACGCTGACGCCCAAAGCGGTAAACATATTCTTTATTTCCTCGTTCTCGTATATTTTATATTCCTGCGCTTTTTCTACGTTCAGTATTTTACCTCTTAGCGGCAGTATGGCCTGATAGCTGCGGTCGCGACCCTGCTTGGCAGTACCGCCCGCCGAATCTCCTTCCACCAGGTATAGCTCGCACTTAAAAGGGTCTCTCTCAGAGCAGTCGGCCAGCTTGCCGGGCATACCGCCTCCGGTAAGCACGCTTTTGCGCTGCACCATTTCGCGGGCTTTTTTGGCTGCGGCGCGCGCCTGCGCTGCAAGTATCACCTTGTCGATGATCATTTTGGCGTCCTTGGGGTGTTCTTCCAAAAACGCATCCAGCACACGGCTTACACACACATCTACCACACCCATCACATCATTGTTGCCCAATTTTGTTTTGGTTTGGCCTTCAAACTGTGGTTCCGGTACTTTTACCGATATAATAGCGCTCAAACCCTCGCGAAAGTCATCGCCGGTAATATCTACTTTGGCTTTTTCGAACAGTTTGTTTTTATCGCCATATGCCTTAAACACACGGGTAATAGCGCGACGGAAACCCGCTACGTGCGTGCCCCCCTCTATGGTGTTGATATTGTTTACGTAAGAAAATATGTTCTCGCTATACGAGCTGTTGTAGCAAAGGGCTACATCTACCGCCACATTAGATTCTTTATCGTGGGTCTCTACAAAAATAGGCTCCGACAGCAGCGGCTCGCGCTTGGCTTTAGAGTCAAGCATTTGCACAAACTCTACTATGCCGCCCTCGCTATAAAATGTTTCAGACAGCATTTTGCCATCGTCAGTCATTTCGCGCGCATCTATCAGTATTATTCTGATGCCCTTGTTCAGGTAGCTAAGCTCGCGCATACGGCCTGCCAGTATGTCGCGGTTGTATATTGTATCTTTAAATATTGTATCGTCGGGAGTGAAGTGTACCAGCGTGCCTGTTTCTTCGGTAGGAATGTTGAGGTCGCGAACCTGATATAGGGGCGCGCCTTTAGAATACTCCTGTTCAAAAGTTTTGCCTTCGCGTCTTACGGTTACATGCAGGTGTTCGCTCAGTGCGTTTACGCAGCTTACGCCCACACCGTGCAGACCGCCCGACACCTTGTAGCTGTCTTTATCAAATTTGCCGCCGGCATGTAGCACCGTCATTACCACCTCCAGCGCAGAGCGTCCTTCTTTTGCATTGATGCCGGTAGGTATACCGCGGCCATCGTCGAGCACGCTTATAGAGTTGTCGGCATGTATGGTAACAGTGATATTTTTGCAATAACCAGCCAACGCCTCATCTATAGAGTTGTCTACTACTTCATATACCAGATGGTGCAACCCCTTGACGCCTATGTCGCCAATATACATGGCAGGGCGCTTGCGCACTGCTTCTAAGCCTTCTAAAACCTGTATACTATCTGCGCCGTATTCGGCGGGTGTAATGAGCGCTTCGTTTTCAGTATCCATATTGTTCAACAACCGGAATATTTAATTTCTAAGAGGAATGGTTAAAAAATCAGCCGCTGCCTACGCTGTGCAAAATTCTTATGTAGAATATTTTTTTTAACCTTACAAAGATAGCGGAAATATAATTTTTAGACAACTAAAAGAATGTCCGGACGCTTGGTATTGGCTGCTTTGAAATGCACAATTGTGGATAAGTAGCGCATGGGCAAATGCAATAGTCGCGGCTTTTTACAGTTGCGCCGCCACTTGCCGCGCAAACCGCAAGGCGGTCAGAAACCCACACCCAGACCTATTTCGCCCAGTTCGGCAACCGATTGATGCACTTTCAGGAATGCAGAAATAAACACTTCTTTCAGCGGGCCGCGTTCGCGCTGCAGCAGGTAGTACTGTCCGCCTATTTTTTGGTACAATGGGTCGAGCTTTATGGCCGACTGCTGCAGGTAGTAGCCCACTTGCAGCACAATGCCTAGCCGGCCCAGCATAAACTCATTGCCGGCAAATAGGGCGGTTTTGTACGAATTGGCGCGCTCCTTTCCGCGCAGCGAATCAGTGTTGCGGAGAAAGGCGTATATGTTTTCGTGGTAAGAGTAGTCTATGCCAAAGTGTGCTTTCTTGTTGTTGCGCCATCGTTTGCTGGCGTATCCGCTGGCTATGTATACCGGCAATACCGGCCCGCCGGCAGTATAGCTCGATACCATGGCCATGCTTGCGCGAGCCTGAGCCAGCCACCGCCGCGATAACACCGCAGTGGGGCGTACAATGCGCCGGGGTTGCGATGTAACCGGGAAATACCGCAGTCCGAAATGGCCGGCAAACATATTGATACCCAGATTGGGTTTGCGAAACGATGCGTCGGATATGTGCGTGAGGCTGCCGCCCAGTTGCATATCCCAATGCTCGTTTATGCGGTAGCGAAGGTCGGTCATAAACATCCCGAAATCGTTGATGTGGCTGCCTATGGCATTGTTTATCGTGTTTACAGGCGCAGTGCGTTGGTAGCGCTTCGTTACATAGCCTATACCGTCGCCCAGGCGCACATCCCATTGCAGTTTTTTGCCCCTGTATAGCGGCAGCGTAATGTTGGGGTACAGGCCTATGCACTTGCCGTATATACTGTCTATGCCATAGTTTATGTAGGCTATGGCCAGCCCCAGCGTAGGGTAGCGGCAGTCTTGTTCCCATGCTTTGGCGCCATAGGTATGCAGCATAAAGTTGATGTCGAAGCCGGTGGTGAGCGCAGGAATGGGTAGTTTGAATTTGGCTTCGTGCTTTACCACCTTGCCCAGAATAGGGTTGACCTCTATACCAAAGCCCGACCAGGGCTTGACAGGCGGCAGTGTATCTTGAGCCAAGCAAATACGTACCGACAGCAACCATGCCGCAAGAGCAAGCATAGACAGCCTAAACCGGAAAAACGTATGTGGAACGCTGAGCATATACAATCAGCGCAAATGTAGGGTAAAGTTTGAGGGAAGGGTGGGGAATACTCAAATATCGGTTTGTTTATAAGGTATTCACATCTTGAAAGCCACTCAGTAATGCTTTAACGTAAACAAATCGCAACGAATAATCAACGGTAAAATGTATTGTATAGGGGAAGCGTTCAATGCAAGCAAGGCGGCTTGCTGGATCAATATGGGCTTTACAACGTGGCGCCCCTTGGTTGTCTTTTCCCTACAGGTACAAATGACTTTCAGCAAACATATTCTTCATTTTTCGTAAATACTGTTTTACGTACCTTTGCCCCATGCGTCGTTTTGCGGTTGTATTGTTGCGGTCTTTCTTGCAGGGGTTAATATTGTTGAGTCCTATTGCGCTTACCATTTATTTGTTGTACACCATTTTTATTAAGGTAGACAGCCTGGTGCCCTTTTTTCCTATGGGTATCGGTTTTCTCATCATCATTTTCGCTGTTACTATTATTGGTTATTTGGGCACCCGTTTCTTTGTTGGTAAGTGGCTGTTCGATTCGTTTGCTTATCTGCTCGAGCATACGCCCGGCGTCAAGTTTATTTATTCGGCCATACGCGACGTTATTAAGTCGTTTGTGGGCGATAAAAAACGGTTCAACAAGCCGGTATGGGTATGCGTTAACCAAAACCCCGAAGTTTGGCGTATAGGGTTTTTAACCCAGCGCGACATGGCGCATTTTGGTATGGGCGAAAAAGTGGCTGTATACATGCCGCATGCCTATGCCATATCCGGATGGGTGATAGTGATAGATAGTAAGCATGTGAAACCAGCCAAAGACATGACCGCCGGCGAGGCAATGAAGTTTGCAGTAAGCGGCGGCGTGACAACCGAAGAAGAACCACAAACCGATGAAACGAAAAATTAACTTCAATGCAGGTCCGGCTATGTTGCCGGCAGAGGTATTGGCGCAGGCCCGTGAGGCCATAACGGAGTATCAGGGCGCCGGAATGTCGGTGTTAGAGCTGCCGCACCGCAGTATGGAAGTTGCAGCTATGATAGCCGAGTGCAACGCGCTGGCAAAAGAACTATGCGCGCTGGACGACGACTATGAAGTGATGTGGATGCAGGGCGGCGGCAGAATGCAGTTTTGCATGGTACCCATGAATTTTTTGGCCGATAACGATACCGCCGGATTTATAGACAGCGGTTTCTGGGCAGAAGAGGCGTTTAGTTATGCTACCTACTACGGGCAGGTAGACCTGCTGGCAACATCAAAAGCCATCAACTATTGCCGCCTGCCTGAATGGCCTAAAGAGGTGAGCGACCAATTATCTTACCTGCACTTTACCACCAACAATACCATTTTCGGCACTCAGTGGCCAGATATACCCGAATGCAATGTGCCGCTTATAGCCGATATGAGCAGCGATATTTTCAGCAGGCGCCGCAACTATAGCCGTTGCGCTATGTTTTATGCCGTTGCGCAAAAAAATCTGGGTATACCGGGGGCTACTATGGTGGCCATTCGCAAAGACATGCTGGAGCGCATAGTGCGCCCGCTGCCGCCTATGCTCAACTATAAAGAGCATGCAAAAGAAAAATCTGTACTCAATACCGCTAATGTATTCAGTATATACGTTTCGCTGTTGATGCTGCGATGGATAAAGGCAAAGGGTATAGACGCTATAGAAAAAGAAAATGCCGATAAAGCCAAGCTGCTCTATAAAGCAATAGATAACAGCGATTATTTTAAACCGCATGTAAAACACAAAGCCGACAGAAGCCTGATGAACGTATGCTTTACCGCCAATACGCCCGAAATAGAAAAGAACTTCCTAAAGCTGTGCGATGAAAATAACATCACGGGTATCAATGGGCATCGGTCGGTAGGTGGCTTTAGGGCGTCGTTATACAATGCCGTTTCGCTCGCAGATGTGAAAGAACTGGTTAGGGTAATGGATGCGCTGTAGCATGCAGCGCCGTATGCCGACTTAGCAGCATACCGCCTATTGTTTACATTTGTAGTCAAAATAAAATAGTAGTTGATGTCGTTGTCCCCGTTAGTACTAAAAGGACCTATTTACTTTAAGATTCGCTACAACACCATGCATGGCGATACCGATTTTTATTGGCGGGTGATTATAGACGATGAGGAATACCTGGTAAAGAGTCTTTTATGCCAGGTGCCTACATTTTCAGAGTCTTCGTTCGATAAAAAAGCCGGATCTGTGAAGTACCATATAGCCGGCCACTGCGCGCAGTTTAGCATAAACGGCGAAGGGCAGGGCGTTTTTATATAACATACTATATGCAAGCGCCGCAGCGCATACGTTGGCGTATGTGCTGTGGCGCAGGTCTTTATCGTTTCAATATTGTATTAGCTCAAAAACGGATTGTGCAGCATTTCCGACTCTATGGTTGTTACCGGGCCATGGCCTGAATATACTTTTGTAGCGCCCGGAAGGGTAAACAAGTGGGTACGGATGCTATTAATGAGCGTATCAAAGTTGCCGCCCGGCAGGTCGGTACGGCCAATACCGCCATTAAACAGCACATCGCCCGCTACCACCCAACCGCCGGTGGGGTAGTAAAACGAAATACTGCCCGGCGAATGCCCCGGCGTATGGAATACCGTAATTTCGTCGTCGCCCAGCAAAAGCGGTTGTCCGGCTTTAATATAGCTATCGGGCGTTGGGCTGGCTGAAAATTCGAAGCCAAACAGAGCGGCAGATTGCGCGCCCATTTTTAATACAGGCAGCTCCATTTCGTGTAGCGAAAAGGGAATGTTGTACTTATCCTTCATGGCTTGCACGCCAAAAATATGATCTATGTGCGCGTGGGTGTTTATTACTGCCTGCGGCGTCAGTCCGTTTTGGGCTATGTAGTTGGTTAGTACGTTTATTTCTTGCGGACCGTACATGCCGGGGTCTACTATCCAGCATTGTTTTTTATCGTTGGTAATGATATAGGTGTTCTCCTGAAAAGCGTTGAACGAAAAAACTGCGAGCGTAAGCATACGGAATAGAATTTTTTTAATGGTTTGCTGCGGCAAAAGTAAGCTATTGCCCCAAACGTTTTGTGCAACAGCCTTTTTGCCTGTAGGAACGAGCCGGTTTCGGTAATAAAAATATTGTAATTTTACAATGATTTGCGGTTTTTGCCGTTACTCGTTATACCCTATGCCAAAACTCAATTTATGACGCAGTTGGTGAAGTATAATTTTATAGGCAGGTTGGTTGCGGCTATATTGTTTATGGTTGCCTGCCCGGCGTTTTCGCAGGCGCAAACCTATATCGAGACTTTTGGCCAGAACAGAATGCAGTTGCGCAAGTTCGACTGGAAGTTTTTCGACACCAAGCATTTCAGGGTATACCACTACGATAGGGCAGGCCGCCAGTTGGGGCGCTATGTGGCCGAAGAGGCCGAAAATAGTATTGCTACCGTAGAAAAAAAACTGGGCGGCAAATTTCCTCAACGGTTCAATATTATTCTCTATAACTCTTACGACGAATACCGCCAAAGCAATATAGGCCTCAAGGATGAGAGCCAAATGGCGATAAACACCAAGGCGGGTACGCTGAATCTGGTGGGCGATAAGTTGGTGGTATACTTTACCGGCGAGCATACCGATTTGCAACGCCAGCTACGCACCGGAATGGCTACGGTGGTGATGCAACGCATGATTTTTGGCGAGAATTTTAAGAAGATGGTCAAAAATGCCTTGTTGCTCAACCTGCCGGAATGGGTAACAACGGGGTATATCTCGTTTTTGGTAGACGGCTGGGATACCCGCGCCAACAGCGCATGGAAGGGTATACTGGATGCGCAACCCAAAACCGGATTTTTTGAAATAGCAGATCAGAATCCCGAAATAGCCGGCAAGGCATTCTGGAAGTTTATAAACGATCAGTATGGGCCGGGTATGGTAAAGAATCTGCTGTATAGCATGCAGCAAAAAACGAGTCTCAACAAAGCTATGATGGAGCCGGCAAACCTGAACATGAAGGTGACGCAGGCATACGACTCGTGCATAAAATACTACAAGGCTGTATATACCCGCGATGCCCGCAATCAGGAAGCGCCTGATAGCGCCCACGGACTTATAGCCCTTAAAGCGCCCAAGGGAAACACAACGCTACGCAATATATTAGTGTCGCCGCGGGGAAGCGATATTTGTTATGTTGCCTGGACAGACGGTAGGTATACGGTATATAGCCAGAAAACAACCGGCGAGAAAGAACTGTCTGTAATAGTAGAAGGCGGACAAAAAGACCTGACCGAACAAACCGACCCCAATTACCCAATGATAGCGTGGTCGGCCACGGGCTACAAACTTGCTGTGCTCTACAAAGAAGGCGAGCAAACCAGATTGCGTATATACAACAGCCTGAAAGGACGCATAGAGAATGCGGTGATACCTGCAAACAGATGCGACAGAATACTGGGTATGAGCTTTATGGACGACGACGAAAAAATGATTTTCTCGGCCATAAAAAAAAGCCAGACCGATCTCTATATGTTTATTACCAAGGGCGCGAAGCTGGTGAACATAACCGACGACCCATGGGACGACCTTGCGCCGCAATACATAACCGGTGGCTCGCGCACCGGCATACTGTTTTTGTCTAATCGTCCGGTTGCCAATATAGATGCGCCCATAGGGGTAAACGAATTGCCTACCGGCGCTAACAATGTGTTTTTTTACAACACCAAAACCATGAGCAAGGAATTGGTGCAGCTAACCTCGCTGAAAGGCAGCAGGGGGGTGATAACACAACCCATACAGTATGGCCCCGACAACTTTGCTTATCTGCTCGACTCAAATGGCATCAACAATAAATACGTAGTGCTTTTTGCCCGCAACAAAAAAAATAAAGACTCTGCCTATTCGGTGCCCGTTACCAATTACAACTCAGGAATTATCAGTCACCAGTACAATGTTGCGAGCGGCGACGTGGCCGATGTGGTGCAGAGCAAAGACAAGTATGTAGTGTACTTTCATGAGTTGCAGCTGCCGGGCAAAGATGCTCCGGTAAAGAAGCTAACGCCAACCTATCTGTCGGAAGAAAAAACGCGCTACAAGAAACCTGTTCAGGATACGGTGGCGGCTATATACAAGGGCATATTAGACAACAACACAGACGATGAACCCGCCGAGCCGGAGATAAAAAGCGGTAATTTGTTTCAGTCGGAATTTGCCGACGATGGCGCTACACGCAAACACAAAGTAAAAGCCAGACATAATCCCGGCTTACGTATTGGCGGCGCAGGGTCGGCGCCAGATAGCTCTCAGCTCAACGAGATTACAGACAGCGCTTATGTGAAAATGAAACCATCGCCCTACAGGCTCAGTTTCAAACCCGACTTTCTATCTATAAAGCTTAATAACTGCGTGCTGTTTTCTCAATACCAGTCCATCTCCACCAATGGCGGGCTGTATGCCAATCCCTCTCTGGGTGCGCTTACTACCTTGAGTCTTAACGAGCTTATGGAAGACCACCGCATTACCGCAGGTTTTCAGTTGCCTATCAATACGTCTGGATCCTCTTATTTTTTGCAGTATCAAAACTTTACGCACCGTATGGACTGGGGGCTAATGTTTTTGCGCACCACCGACAAGCAAACAATGACGGTAGCTTACATGGATGCTAATAACAAAGTACTGTTTACGCAAGACCAATTGTTTAAGACCATAAATACTATGGTGCAGAGCGATTTCAGTTATCCGCTCGACAGGTTGCGCAGCGTGAGGTTTCATACTGCATTGCGCCAGGATAAGCTGATAGAAAAAGCTACCGACACGCTAAGTCTTACCAATGGGTTTCCTATTACCAATAACTACACATCGCTGAGCAGGCTGGAGTATGTGTTTGATAATACGGTGACGCCTGCAATGAACATTCTGAACGGTACCCGCTACAAGCTATATGCAGAATATATATACGGGCTGAACAATGGTAACAAGGGTTGCTATAATTTCGGGTTGGACTTCAGAAACTATCAGAAAATATATAAGAATTTTATTCTTGCCAACAGGTTGGCCTATGCCCACTCCGACGGCACGGCAGAGGTGCAATACCTTGTGGGTGGCGTAGACAACTGGATAGGCGCCCAGACCGGTCCGAATGCAGGACAGGCGCCCGACCCCAGATATGGTTTTCAGGCCATGACCACGCCGCTACGCGGCTACAAGCAATATGCCCGCACCGGCAACAACTTTTTGGTGTTTAATACCGAGTTTCGCTTGCCCATACTCACCACTTTCTTGAAGCGCCCTATACAGTCGGCTGTTTTGAAGAATTTACAATTTGTGGCGTTTGCCGATGCTGCCGGCGCATGGAAAGGCTTTTTGCCCGATGCTGAAAGCATGAACTCTACCTACAAATACCCCGCAAGAGGATATACTCCGGGCTTGAACAATGTGGCGCTTACCCTCACGGTGCCCAATAGCGGCGGTCTTGCGTTGGGCTATGGTGCAGGCTTGCGCACTATGCTATTCGGCTATTTTGCCCGCCTCGACTTTGCCTGGAACATAGACGGCAACCCCAAACCAATAGTATATTTTGGGTTGGGTACAGATTTTTAGGTGGGGATTTTTTGCGAAATCTGGTTGGTGCGTTGTGTTTTATTGCAAGCTATGCAGCGGTGTGTGCACGCGCGTCTACATTCGATACCTACGGCATCGGTCGTAACGAAATGCGAGGGCTATAAACATTTGATGCCTATGGCATCATTCATACGGTAGCGGCAGGTATTTTGTGGCTGGTCGCGTTGTTTTTAGGGGTAGTAAAATGCCGAAATGAAATTATATAACCATCGTATACGTATCGCGGGAGGTAGGCGAATGAGGTGAAAAATTATTATCAATTCCAAAAATCTCTTGGTACTTTTAATAAAAAATACTTTTATGCCTTGGAAAATTGTTATAGTATTTCTTGCAGTTTTGCACTCAAACTATAACGCTACGGCACAACAAGCCGATAAGCGCCTAACTGAAAATGTTGCCAAAGCTGCCGATACTTACCATAAAAAGTACAGTTTAGATAATACCCAAAGAGATAAGATATATAAATTTCTACTCAATAGAGAGCAAATAAACAATTCGGGAAAAGCCCCAAAAACACAAACCACCGAAGAATTGTGGCATAAACAAACCGAAACAGATAGTTTTTTGAAAATTGTTTTCACCAAACAACAATATTTGCGGTACGAAAATGCGCATAGAATTGATGCAATAGATAAAGAATAACTAAGCCAAGCGTTTTATTGCAGTAAAACAGTACCTATATTTACGTACACACAGTGTACTTTGCTCTATTTGCCCAATACACATATCGATGAGTCTCGCGTATAGCGGAGACGCTTTAAGGACACACCACAAATTACGTTATCGTAGGGGCAGGCCCGTGTCTGCCCTGCTCGCGTAGTGTGCGCAACACAGATTACGGTGCACTAAATACACAACAACATAGCGTTTCCACGCTCAATTCCAACCCTACGCCCTCATATCCTTCAGCGCTGCTACCAGCGCATCCAGTTCTCCGGTGGTGGTGTAAACGTTGGGGGTAATGCGGCAGCCATGCACGCCGGCGCCATCTATGGCTACGGTATATATTTTGTACTTATCCAGTAGGGTTTTGGCCATGTCGCCGGGTTTCATGCCTTTTATGCCCACATTGGCTATGGCGCATGATCGGGCTGGGTCGGTGGGGGTATTTAGTTGCACATGGGGTAGGCTGCGCACTTTGTTGGTCCAGTAGTTTTGCAGGTAGCGCAGTCGAGCTTCTTTACGATCGGCGCCTATTTTTTCGTAAAAGTATATGGCATCGGTTATGGTAAGGTCTGTGGCTACGGGTATGGTTCCGGTATGGTTCAGCCGGCTTATATCGTCCTCGGCGCGGTCGCCTTCGGCAAACAGCGGCCATACTTTTTTTATGTTTTCTTTTTTCACATACAGCAAGCCTGCGCCCAGCGGCACGCTTAGCCATTTGTGCAGGCTACAGCCATAGTAGTCGCAGTGCAGGTCGGAGATTTTGAAGTTGATGTGTGCAAAAGCATGTGCGCCGTCTACCATCACCTGTACATTGTGCCGATGCGCCATATCGCATATTTTACGAATGGGGAGTATATGCCCGGTTATATTGATCATATGGCATACCATAAGCAGGCGCGTTTTGGGTGTAATGGCTTTTTCGTAGAGGGCCACTATCTCGTCGTCTGTTTTAGGGTCCATAGGCACGCTTACTATTTTGTTTACCACTCCGTGGCGTTTGGCCACCTGCTTAAACATCTCCAGCATAGCGCCATAGTCTTGTTCGGCCATTACGGCTTCGTCGCCGGCATTCCAGTCCAGCCCGGCAATTATCATATCCAGCGATTCGGTGGTGTTGCGCGTTATTATTAGTTCTTCATCGGTGCAGCCCGCCAGTTCGGCCAGTTTTTGGGCCGCTCGTTTTTTATTATCAAACTGTACTGTGCGCATATAGTACGCTCCCTGTACGTTCACCTCGCGTACATGCTCCAGGTAGCGGTCCAGAATCTCTTGCGGTTGTATGCAGTAATAGCCGTTTTCCAGATTTATGTAATCGGGTTTCAATCGGTACCCATTTCTTATTTTGGCCCAGAAATCTTCGTCTTTGGCCACCTCGCCTGCGGGCAGGTGCGCTACAGCTTCTGCCATTTTACCAATAGAAGAAAAACTAACCAGGCTGCCAAGGCCTATAAGCGAGGTGTTTTTAAGAAAAGTACGTTTGTCCATTGTACATGCTATTAGCTTGTGAAAATAGTAAAAACAATTATCCAACGCATATAAATGTGCAATTGCTGCGAAGCGAAATTTGCCGCCTGCAGTATCTGCAACCTGCCAATGTTGGAGCTCCTGATTACTGACTTCCGGTTAATAAGATGTATAGCCTCTTTATTACAGTTGTTAAACAAAACTTGGCATTTGTACATGCCAAATCTCACAGAAATTATAATTACTTTTACCACCTAAATTATCTGCTGAAGGATGCAAATAGCAATTATAGGCACTGGCTACGTTGGCTTGGTTACGGGCACATGTTTTGCCGAAACCGGCAACAATGTACTATGTATAGACATTGATGAAAGGAAAATAAACAGCCTCAAGCAAGGCAAATCGCCGATATATGAACCGGGGCTGGATGTGCTGCTGGAGCGCAACATCAAGGAAAAGCGCCTGCATTTTACCACCAATCTTGCAGAGGGTATACAAGACGCCCGCGTCATATTTCTGGCGTTACCCACTCCTCCCGGCAAAGACGGCAGCGCCGATTTGCAGTACGTGCTCGATGTGGCTAAGTCGCTTAGCGGATTGATAACAAAGTATACGGTAATAGTTAATAAGAGTACAGTGCCCGTAGGTACTGCCGAAAAAGTGCATAATGTATTGGCGCAGGGGCTCGATACTTCGCTGTTCGATGTAGTATCTAATCCTGAGTTTTTGCGCGAAGGCGTAGCGGTAGATGATTTTCTGAAACCCGACCGTGTAGTAATAGGTTCATCTTCAGAAAAAGCCCGCAAGGTAATGGACGAATTGTACCAGCCTTATGTGCGCCAGGGCAACCCAATACATTTTATGGACGAGCGTTCGTCGGAAATGACGAAGTATGCGGCCAATAGTTATTTGGCCATGCGCATATCGTTTATGAACGAGATGGCTAACCTTTGCGAAAAAACCGGAGCCAATGTTGATTGGGTGCGGATAGGTATGGGCGGCGACAGCCGAATAGGTAAGCGTTTCTTGTTTCCCGGTATAGGTTATGGCGGTAGCTGCTTTCCTAAAGATGTAAAGGCATTGGCCCATACCGCTTTAGAAATGGATTACGACTACCAACTGGTAAATACCGTGATGCAGGTAAACGAGCGTCAGAAACTGGTTTTGGGACGCAAAGTAAAAAACTACTTTGGCAGCGATTTGTCTGGATTAACATTTGCTATTTGGGGACTGGCGTTTAAGCCCGAAACAGACGATATACGCGATGCGCCATCGCTCAACCTGATAGAAGAGTTGACGCAGGCAGGCGCTAAATTGCGCGTTTTTGATCCGGAGGCTATGGCCAATGTAAAACAGCTGATGGGCGACAAAATATACTATGCCACCGATCAGTACGACGCCCTAGAAGGCGCAAGCGCAATGATAGTAGTGACAGAGTGGAGCGCTTTCAGAAATCCTGATTTCGACCGTATATACAGCATGTTGCAACATCCCGCTATTTTTGATGGCCGCAATGTATATTCACTGGAAAGAATGCAGGAACTGAGTTTCTATTACGAAAGCATTGGCCGGAAGGTGATCCACCCACAGGTACGGGAAACGCTGGGCAGATAACAACAGGACAGAAACGGAATTTTAAGCAACTATAATTATTCAAATTCAGGCAGCCCAACATTGTTGATTGCCGGTACAACATAATAAGAAATGGCCAAACGTATATTAATAGCCGGCGCCGCCGGTTTCCTCGGGTCGCACCTTTGCGATCGCTTTCTTAGCGAGGGCTACGAGGTAATAGGAATGGATAATCTACTTACAGGTAATATAAAAAATATTGAACACCTGTTTCCATTGCGCGAATTTCAGTTTTATCATCACGATGTTACTAAGTTTGTACACGTGCCGGGGCCTATAGATTATATTTTGCATTTTGCATCGCCTGCAAGCCCTATAGACTATCTGAAAATGCCCATACAGACGCTTAAAGTAGGCGCATTGGGCACACACAATCTGCTGGGTCTTGCTAAATCGAAGGGCGCGCGCATATTGGTAGCATCTACATCAGAAGTATATGGCGATCCGCTGGTGCATCCGCAAACCGAAGAGTACTGGGGTAATGTAAATCCTATTGGTCCGCGCGGCGTGTACGACGAAGCCAAGCGTTTTATGGAAAGCATAACTACCGCTTACCATACCTTCCACAATCTCGAAACCAGAATCATAAGGATATTTAATACTTATGGCCCGCGTATGCGCCTGGATGACGGCCGCGCGCTGCCTACGTTTATGAGTCAGGCGTTGCGAGGCGAAGACGTTACAGTATATGGAGACGGTTCGCAGACGCGTTCGTTCTGCTATGTAGACGATCTGGTAGAAGGTATTTACCGTTTGTTGTTATCCGACTATACAAAGCCGGTGAACATAGGCAACCCAAGCGAGATCACTCTGTTGGAGTTTGCGGAAGAGGTGCTCAAGCTAACCGGTTCTCAATCGAAAATCGTTTTTGAACCGCTGCCGCAGGACGACCCCAAGCAGCGCCAGCCCAATATTACAAAAGCAAAAGAGCTGCTGGGTTGGGAGCCTAAAGTAGACCGTCACGAAGGTTTGAAGCGTACGCTGGAGTACTTCAAGCAGCACATTTAGTCCAGCGGCCAATAGTGCAGTTTGTACTGTCAATCCGTTATTATTTTTACATTTTTTTATACAGTTGCGCCGACCCTAAAATGAGTCGGCGCAACTTTTTTTAATGTTTATTTAATAGGCGCTCAATATATTTCCACTAATTTGGCGTGGCGTTTACGCAAAACGGCAGTATCGGATATATGTGTTTTGTACAATTGTAATTTTCGGCTAATAAAATCGACTTTTTTCGTCAAATAGCGGTAAATAATATTCGAGTTATGCTATTGTAATGCGTAAAATAAATTAATTTTAACCTTTGTTTGCCAATTACTCTGCTTGCCGGGCGGCCAGCGGTGTGTTATTGTGCACTTTTGTAGTTTTTGAGAACCGAAAATTGAACGTTAGTTTATAAATATTTAAGCTGTTTTTATGAAGAATTGTATACCAACCTATATGCGAAGAACCTTACTCCTTTGTTTGCTATTTGTAGCTCATTTTGCTGCAAAAGCCAATCACATCAGAGGGGTGGATCTGAGCTACACATGGGTGAGCGGCAATACCTACCGGGTAACGCTGGTTGCTTATGGCGACTGCGCAGTTACTTCGCCCAGCTTAACATCATCAAGACCCAAAATTTGCTTGTTCGATGCTAACACGGCGGTTGATACCGTTTTGTTGAATATAGAAACACCCACTACCGGCTTGAATGTATCGCAAGTATGTGCAGCAGACTCTGCGCTGACAACTTGTACCAATACGTCTTTTACTATCCCGGGCACTAAAAAGTATGTTTATTCCAATACTATTACGCTTCCTTACCGTTCGCACACATGGCGTTTTATATTTTGCGGTAGTATGTCGGGCAGTAATGCCGGTCGTTCAAACGCCATCACCAACATTACTCCTGTAGGCACAACTATCATACAGCTCGTAGACTCGCTCGATAACTTTTATCACGATAACTCAAGTCCTAATCTTTCTGTAATACCCACACCTTATTATTGTACAAGTAACCCAGACAACTACAACCCAGGCGCTATTGATCCCGATGCTGATAGCTTGAGGTTCTTTTTGGTGCCGGCGATAGCTAATGCCCGCGCTAACTGCCAGGCAACGAGTTCGGCCGGAGCAGTTACCTATACAGGGGGTACATCGGCAACGATACCAATAACTTCGCCATCGTCGTTCTCTTTCAACAATGGAAACGGGCAGATCAGTTTTGTGACCGCTACCACGCAAACTTCGTTGGTGGTATATAATATACGTGAGTTCAGAAATGACACCTTTATAGGTAGTAGCCAGCGCGAAATGTCATTTATCATACGTCCATGTACAGTAGCTCCCCCCACTGCGGTTATTTCTGGTGCAACCGCCGGACGTATCGCAGACTCCACACATTTTGAAATTTGTCAGAATTCAGGAGCTTTCTCCTTCAACATTAACCCTACAGAGCCGGATACAACTTATCATATATTTGTATCATCTACTGGTATTCCTCCCGGAGCAACCTTTACCGTGGTGGACGATAGTACGAACCACCCGACCACAACTTTTTCGTGGACATCAACTGGCGTAACGCCCGGAACTTATACGTTTTATGTTACGTTCAAAGACAATGCATGTAGTATATCTGGTGTAAACACTGTGGCCTATACCGTTACCATCAACGGATTGCCCGGTATCATTGGTCCTACTCAGGTATGTCAGGCATCATCTATAACACTCACGCCAACGCCAACCGGCGGCACCTGGACCAGCGACAATACAGGCATTGCTACAGTAGGCTCGAGCACAGGCATAGTAACAGGCGTTGCAGCGGGAACCGTGGTAATAACCTACGGCTACAGCGCGCTCAACTGTTCTTCTACTACCACAATCACAGTTAATCCGCTACCCAATGCCATATCTGGCACTACTGTTGTGTGTGCGGGTTCATCAACCATTCTTAGCGACATAACCGGCAGCGGCACATGGAGTAGTAGCAATACCGGCGTAGCCACAGTAGGCTCTGCATCTGGCGTGGTAACAGGGGTAGCGGCAGGCACAACCACAATTACTTATAAACTAACTACTACCGGATGTTATGCAACAGTTGCAGTCACGGTCAATCCGTCGGCTGCAATAACGGGCGCATCCAATGTTTGTCAGGGTAGCTCTATAACGCTGGGCAACGTAAACGGCGGCGGCTTATGGACGAGCAGTAATACCGGAACGGCCACAGTAGGCTCTACCACCGGAGTAGTTACGGGAGTACGCGCTTCTACCGCAACTATTACCTACACGTTGCCTACAGGTTGTACACAAATAAAACAAGTAACGGTCGATTCAACGCCGGTTAATATTACCGGTCCGAATCTGTTGTGTATTGGCTCCACTATTACCTTGTCCGACGGAACTACGGGAGGAACATGGAGCAGCACAATCCCGG
>CAZLPE010000038.1:0-13035 GCA_964561325.1 uncultured Flavipsychrobacter sp. | reverse complement strand
ACTATTACCTTGTCCGACGGAACTACGGGAGGAACATGGAGCAGCACAATCCCGGGTGTGGCGACTGTAGGTTCTACCACCGGAGTGGTAACCGGCATTTCAGCGGGTACTACCGTTGTTAGCTATACGTTAGCTTCAGGTTGCGGACGCGCTACTACCGTTACCGTTAATCCAGTGCCTGCAGATATTACCGGCAGCGGTCCGCTTTGCATAGGCGCAACAACAACATTCGGAAATACAACGCCCGGGGGCACTTGGCTGAGTAGCAACTCAGGCATCGCTACCGTGGGTTCGCTTACAGGTTTAGTGACAGGCGTTAGCGCTGGCACAGCAACCATAACTTATTCTATATCATCTACTACCTGTTTTAAGACCAGGACTGTAACGATACTGACTACGCCCGGAGCTATTACAGGCTCGTCTAACATATGCGTAGGCACAGTTACTACATTTACCAACGGCACAGCCGGCGGCAACTGGACAAGTACAGCAACAGGCGTTGCCACAGTAGGTCTTACTACCGGCACAGTAACTGGTATAGCGCCCGGAACAACAGTAATTTCTTATACGCTGGGTAATGGTTGCGGAGTAGCATTGCCGCTTACCGTAAATCTTACACCTGCGCCAATAACCGGACCAACGCGCGTATGTATAGGCGCAACAATAACGCTGAGCACAACTACCGGCGGCGGTACATGGAGCAGCAGTAACAGCGGAGTTTCTTCGATTGGTTCTACCACAGGTATTGTTACCGGTGTGACTGCAGGAAGCGCTACTATTACTTATTCGCTTGCAGCAGGTTGTTTTGTAACGTATGCCGATACCGTTTTTGCCAATCCAGCGGCTATTACGCCTCCCGGAGCTGTAGCTATTTGCGTTGGCGCAACAACTACGCTCGGTGATGCATCGCCGGGCGGTACCTGGACCAGCGATAATACTGGTTTTGCTACAGTAGGCGCATCTACGGGAGTAGTTACCGGCGTAGGCGCAGGCGTAGTAACAATATCTTATACAAATGCAGCAGGTTGTGCGGCATTAAAAACAGTAACTGTAAATACTACACCGGTAGCCACAACGCCATCATCGGCGTCTATTTGCGCCGGCAACTCAACAACATTCAGCAACGCTACCGGCGGCGGATTATGGTCGTCGAGCAACGGCGCTATCGCTACTGTTGGCTCAGTGAGCGGCGTAGTAACGGGCGTATCGGCAGGTTCGGCTACAATATCTTATTCAATAGGTTCCTGTTCGGCTTTAGCTACCGTTACGGTAAATGCTAATCCGGCTGCAATCACTCCGGGTGGATCTGTAACCATATGCGTAGGAACAACTACTACTTTGGGCAATGTATCTGCAGGCACATGGAGCAGCGGAAACACTGCGATAGCAACTATAGGGTCGGTTAGCGGTATTGTTACCGGTGTATCTGCCGGAAACGCTACTATATCTTATATTAATGCAGCAGGTTGCTTTGCAATAAAATCAGTAACGGTTGCGCCAACGCCAACAGCAATTTCTCCATCAAGTTCACCGCTTTGTCAGGGAGCTACTTTGGCTATGACCAATGGCACAACCGGCGGCAACTGGACGAGCAGCAACACAGGCGTAGCTACCGTAGGAGCTACTACTGGCGTGGTTAGCGGCGTGGCTACCGGCTCGGCTACAATATCTTATACAATAGGTTCTTGTTCGGCTTTAGCAACTGTAACGGTAAATGCTAATCCGGCAGCTATCACGCCATCGGGCGCGGTAGCTATTTGCGTAGGCGCTACCACTACATTGTCTGATGCAAGTCCGGGCGGCACATGGTCGTCGGGCAATACAGCATTGGCCACAGTAGGTTCGGTATCGGGCGTAGTTACCGGCGCTGGAGCAGGAAGTGTAACTATATTTTACACTAATGCGGCAGGATGTACTGCTGCAAAAACAATAACAGTAAATGTTACCCCCGCTGCTATTTCGCCTTCATCTATATCTATTTGCAACGGCAACTCGTCGACGCTTACAGATGCTACCAGCGGCGGTGTATGGAGCAGCAGCAATACGGGAATTGCAACAGTAGGTTCGGCCACCGGCACGGTAACCGGCGTAGCTGTAGGCACAGCTACCGTTTCTTATACAATCGGCGGTTGTAGCGCATTAGCCAACGTAACTATATCAGCATTGGCCAATGCGGGCATCATTACCGGTACGCCGAATATATGCGTAGGTTCAACTTCTACATTTGTAGACGGCTCTCCGGGCGGTAGATGGAGCAGCAGCCTGCCCGGCATTGCTACCGTAGGTTCATCATCGGGTGTGGTAACGGCTATTGCAGCAGGCACAGCGGTTATCAGCTACACAGTAACAAATGGTTGCGGGTCGGCATCGGCTACCTATACAGTAACCTCTGTACCTACCGGTGTTGCTACAATTGTGGGTACATCGCTTATATGCGCGGGCACCACCACAACCTATACCAATGCTACACCCGGCGGCGTATGGGTAAGCCGCAATCCGGCGCTTGCTACTATAGTTTCTGGTACAGGTTTCTTTACTGCAATTTCTTCTGGCTTAGATACCATCACTTACTCTGTAACCAACGTTTGCGGAACATCTGTAGCCAGCAAAACAGTGACTATCGGCGCATTCCTTACCGCCGGCACTATACTGGGTAGCAGCAGCGTGTGCGAAGGCGCCACTATCACACTCACTGATGGCGCGCCCGGCGGCACATGGAGTGCATCGAACGCCAATGCGACCGTAGTAGGCGGCGTGGTAACAGGCGTAACTGCAGGTGTAGACACCATCATGTATACCACTACCAGCACTTGCGGCTCGGCAGTAGCTACTAAAACAATAACAATCAATCCTGCGCCTAATGCAGGAACTATATCTGGTTCTTCACTTGTTTGCGCCGGCGTAACCAGCCTTTATACTAATACAGCTACTGGCGGTACGTGGAGCGTTACTAACTCAAGAGCAACTATCAACAGTCTTGGTTTACTGACTACTATAACGCCGGGTGTAGATACAATACGCTACACACATACCAACAGTTGCGGTACGGCAGTCGCATCTAAAACAGTAACAATTGGCGCTTACATTACAGCGGGTACAATAACCGGCGCTAGCAGCGTATGTGTGGGTACAACAATAACATTGAGCAATGGCACTACCGGCGGCGCATGGAGCAGCAGTAACACAACCGCTACTATCGGCACCGGCACAGGTATTGTAACCGGTGTTTCTGCAGGCGTGGATACTATATCTTATACTGTATCGAGCAGTTGCGGATCGGTTTCTACAACCAAAACAATCACTGTAAACCCACAGCCTGATGCTGGCAACATCGTTGGTCCATCAGTACTGTGCGTAGGTTCTACATCAACATTTACCAACGCTGTATCGGGCGGAACTTGGTCTATGACCAACAGTCGCGCAACCATATCAAGCGGCGGTGTTGCAACACCGGTAACAAACGGTCTGGATACCATTATATACAGAGTGACAAATGTGTGCGGAACAGCCCGCGATACGCAGATTGTTACCATCAATACAGCTCCTACAGCAGGTACAATATCAGGCGCTTCAACAGTTTGTATCGGCATACCTGTTACCTTGTCGCATGGTACTCCCGGCGGCGTGTGGAGCAGCAGCAGCACAGCGGCGGCGGTTACATCTGCTGGCGTCGTATGGGGCGTTACTGTTGGCACAGCAGTTATTTCTTACACCATAACAAATAGTTGCGGAACAGCGGTGGCCACAAAAACAATGACCATCAACCCTGCGCTGGATCCAGGTACTATTTCAGGAACATCAGGCATATGTACAGGCGCTACCTATACTTATACTAATACCGTTACTACCGGTACATGGAGCATGACCAATGCGCTCGCAACAGTTTCTTCTGGCGGAGTAGTTACTCCTTTGGCGGCTGGCATAGATACTATAGTATATACAGTATCGAGCGGATGCGGAACTGCAACTGCAATGAAAACGCTTACCATCAATCTGGCTCCTAATGCAGGCGCTATAAGCGGACCATCAGCTTTGTGTATAGGAACGCCGATAACGCTCATCAACCCGGCTACGGGCGGCGTATGGAGCAGTAGCAATTCAACGGCTACGGTTGTTGGTGGCGTTGTTTCGGGTGTAAGTACAGGTTTGGATACTATATACTATACTGTTACCAACAGTTGCGGAACAGCTGTGGCATCTAAAACGGTTGCTATTAATGCGTTCCCTACTTCGGGCGTCATTCTCGGTCCTAACAGCGTTTGTGCAACCTCATTTACCATCTATACAGATTCTATACCCGGCGGTTCATGGTCGGTTACAAATACTACGCTGGCTACTATAACATCGGCAGGCGTTCTTACTGCAATCGCTCCCGGTACAGATACTATATTGTATACTGTAACCAATACATGCGGAACAGTGGTAGCGTCTAAGATCATAACCATTGGCGCATCGCTCAGCGCCGGTACTATTACCGGTCCTGGCGGTTTATGTGCAGGTTCTAACATTACATTAAGCAATGCTACCGGCGGCGGCGTATGGAGCAGTAGCAACACAGCGGTAGCCAGCATCGGTTCGTCTACAGGTATTGTTACGGGCGTAGGCGCAGGTACTGCATTTATTACTTATGCTGTTACCGGAAGCTGCGGTACTGTTTACGACACAGCAATAGTGAGCGTTGGCGCATTACCCGCTGTTGGCGCTATCACTGGTCCATCAAGCGTATGCGTATCTTCATTGATATTCCTGACCAACAGCGTGCCCGGCGGCGTATGGAGCAGCCGAATTGGTAATGCCACCATTACTACTGCCGGCGTTGTAACAGGTATCACTTCTGGATTAGACACCATATATTATACCCTTACCAATGCTTGCGGTACAGCGGCGGCAATCAAGGAGATCACTATAAACGGTCTGCCAACTATGAGCGCAATAGCCGGTCCGGTTAGTTTGTGTATTGGCTCGCCCATTACCTACACTAATCCTACCAGCGGCGGTTTGTGGAGTAGCAGCAATACGGCGGTAGCGACTATCGGTTCTATTTCAGGATTGGCTACCGGCATTACTTCTGGTGTAGCGGTGTTGTCTTATACTATTACAAATGGTTGCGGTACTGCACAGTCTACTACTACAGTAGCCGTAAATGCACTGCCAACATCTGGTACTATCATCGGCCCTGCAAGCGTTTGTCTGGGCTCGACAATAACTTTGAGCAATGCAACGCCCGGCGGAACGTGGACAACACGTACAGGTAATGTTACGGTTACATCGGCAGGTATTGTTACCGGTCTTACGCTTGGTCTTGATACGGTTAATTATACCGTTTCCAATGCTTGCGGTTCTGCGACATCAATCAAGATTATCACAGTAAATCCAGTGCCTGGCACTGGTACAATAAGCGGTCCTGCCAGCGTATGCGCCGGATCATCGGTAACGCTTACACATCCCGCGCCCGGTGGTGTATGGAGCAGCAGTTCGCCTGCCATAGCAAGAATTGGCTCTACAACCGGTATTGTTACCGGCGTATCAGCAGGTGTTGCTGTACTTTCTTACAGCATAACTACTACATGCGGAAGCACATTGGCTACTACAACAATAGCGGTTAATCCGTTGGCTAATTCAGGAACCATCATAGGCCCTGCCAATGTATGCGTGGGATCGGTTATCCTACTATCGGATGCGGCTCCAGGCGGTACATGGAGCACGCGCACAGGTAATGTGAGCATCACATCGTTTGGTCTGGTTACAGGTCTTACGGCGGGTACTGATACTGTAAACTACACAGTGAGCAATTCATGCGGAACAGCGGTTTCTATAAAAGTACTTACCATTAATCCTGCACCTACTGCGGGTGTTGTGTCGGGCCCTGCAAGCATTTGTATAGGCGGCAGCGATACAATGCGCAGCACAGTAAGCGGCGGTATATGGAGCCGCAGCAATTTTAATGCATCGGTTGGTTCTTTGTCTGGTATTGTAAGCGGCGTAGCGGCTGGATCGGTTAACATTACTTATAGTGTTACTAACGCTTGCGGTACAGTAAGCTCATTTGCTACCGTAATTGTAAACCCGCTTACATCGGCAGGTACTATTACCGGTTTGGACAGTGTATGTACTACTTCTTCTATAACGCTTGCAAATGCTATACCTGGTGGTACATGGTCGGCAGGCAATGGTAATGCCATTGTTTCCGGCGGGCTTGTTATAGGCGTGTCTGAAGGTACAACGCCAATATCTTATACAGTTACAGGCGCATGCGGTACAGCAGTTGCCGTTAAAGTAATACATATACTTACGTCGCCTTACGCTGGGTTTATTACTGGCGGCCCCGGTATTTGCTTAGGCTCATCGATCACTATGAGCGCAACTAATCCCGGCGGCGTATGGAGCAGCGTTTTTGGTAATGCAGTGGTAACCGCTCCGGGCGTTGTTTATGGCGCTACTTTGGGCGAAGACACCATCCACTATATTATCACCAACCTTTGCGGTGTTAGCAGCACATCTAAAGTGGTAACTATCAATCCGCTACCAGTAACAGAGCCAATTACGGGAGCAACCAAGCAATGTCTGGGTTCTACAATTACATTGTCTAATACTATACCCGGCGGTTTATGGAGCAGTAGCGATGTGCTCATCGCCAACGTTGGTTCTACTTCCGGCGTTGTTACGGGCGTTTTCCCCGGTACAGCTACTATAGCGTACACAATAGAGAATATATATGGTTGCCGCGCAACATCTACCATAGTAGACACAGTGACAACAATACCTGTTGTGCCTGCAATAATGGGCGGCAATAATGTTTGCCTCGGATCGGCCATAACGCTGACAGACACGCTGACCGGAGGCACCTGGACGACAAGCGACGCGACAATTGCCAGCGTAGACGCTACAACCGGCGTAGTGTCTGGTGTGGCTCTTGGAACGGCTACCATCACTTACAGCGTTGCTACAAGCTGCGGCATATATGGGGTTACTAATACAGTAACTGTTAATCCATTGACTACATTACCCGCCATTGTGGGCCCAACACGTATTTGCGTAGGCGCTAATGCAACCTTGATCAACCCTACATCGGGCGGAACATGGAGCACAGGCGATAGCGCAATAGCTATAGTAGGCAGCACAAGCGGTATTGTAACCGGCGTAGCTGCAGGCGTTGTGAATATCACATTCAGCTATACCAACGGTTTTGGCTGTACGTCATCTACTACTCAGACCGATACTGTTGTTGCATTGCCGGTTGTTGATCCTATCACAGGTATCACCCATCAATGCTTTGGCACATCTACAACGCTGTCTAACACTACTCCGGGCGGAGTATGGTCGAGCAGCGATCTGCTGGTAGCTACTGTTGGTTCAACAACGGGCATAGTAACTGGTGTTTTCCCAGGAGTAGCAACAATAGCTTATTTTGTTACCAACAGCGATGGTTGTACTAATGCGGCTATTACACTGGATACAGTAGGCATATTACCTACGCTTTCTGGTATTGGCGGTATCACGCACCAATGTATAGGTACGGATATTACACTGACCAACGATACGCTTGGCGGCGTATGGAGCAGTAGCGATACTACTATTGCGTTTGTTAATGCG
Source organism: uncultured Flavipsychrobacter sp. (assembly GCA_964561325.1). Classification (GTDB taxonomy): domain Bacteria; phylum Bacteroidota; class Bacteroidia; order Chitinophagales; family Chitinophagaceae; genus Nemorincola. Next base: position 5,442 of record CAZLPE010000038.1, on the reverse strand, counting down.
CTGACTGGCGTAGTAACAGGCCGTACTGCAGGAATCGCTACAATATCGTACACATTGGTATCGCCTACAGGATGCGCTGGTACGGTAACCGTATCTGATACTGTTTATGCACCAACTACATTGCCAGCTATTACAGGTATTGCCCGCCAGTGCGTAGGCGCTACATCGGTATTAGTTAACGATACCCTTGGCGGCAGATGGTTGAGCGGCGATACTACAATTGCTACCATTGGCGTATCAACCGGTATCGCTACCGGTGTAACGCCAGGAATTGTTGATATCTATTATTTCTACACTAACGTGCATGGTTGTAACTCTACAACTATGATTTCTGATACTGTAAATGCCTATCCTTCAGTAGCGCCTATTACAGGCGTAGCTCGTCAATGTATGGGCACATCTACAACGCTGAGCGATAGTACTACAGGCGGCGTATGGAGCAGCAGCGATGTAATAGTAGCATCTGTGGGTTCTGCTACAGGCGTTGTTACTGGGGTATTCCCGGGCATGGCGACTATCAGCTATTCGGTTACAGCTAACGGTTGTACTACTGTAGCAACAATAGCCGATACTGTACGCACATTGCCAATGCCATCGCCAATAACAGGCGCGACAAACGTATGTATTGGCGCTACAACTACTTTACACAACGCAGATTCTACAGGCATATGGAGTTCTGACAATGTGCTGATAGCTACCGTAGGCTCTACCAGCGGTGTTGTTAGCGGTTTGACCGCAGGTTTTGCAACCATTTACTACACCGTGACCAACGAATGTGGATTTATTGTAGACACTGCGATAGTAACGGTTAATCCAATACCAGTTGCAGGAACGATATCTGCTACTGCTACAAGCCTTTGCGCTGGCAATACCATCACCCTCACTCCGTCTGTAACCGGCGGCGTATGGTATAGCGCTGACACTACTATAGCAAAAGTTGATACGGCAGGAGTGGTAACAGGTATGGCTACCGGCGCTGTTACTATTTACTACAGCGTTACCAGCAGCGCGGGTTGCGTAGGCGTTACTTCTATCAATTTGTTTATCGGTACAGCCATTCCGCCAATATCTATCACTCCTGGCGGTTCAGCTACGTTGTGCCATGGTAATCCGGTAACGCTGTCTGTAGATACAGTTGCAGCGGGTATTACTTACCAATGGTTGTATAATGGCGCGGTAATACCAGGCGCTACTTCATCGGCATACACTACGCTTACATCTGGCGACTTTGCAGTAGTAGTGAGCAATGGTATCTGCACAAGAACATTGACAAGAACAGTGGTAGTAGGCCCTCCCGATCCGGTTATTACCTTCACATTGCCCGATATGTTGTCTACCGGCGCATACAGCTATTATCAGTGGTACCGCAACGGCGTTGCATTGGTAGGAGATACTACACAGATCATCCATGTGTCTACCGGCGGCAACTATACCGTAGAAGTGCGCGATGCCAATGGTTGTTCAGATACATCTTCGATCTACATAGTGAGCGACAATGTGGGTAATGGCGTAACAGATGTTAATGTAGCAGCAGCTATAAATGTGTTCCCTAACCCTGCAACTGCTGTACTGAACATACAGTCGCCTGTACTGGTGAATGTAAAAGTACTGAGCATGGATGGTAAAGTACTTATCAGTCAACCTAACGCCCGCAGCATAGACGTTAGCTCATTGGTAAACGGCTTGTACATGGTCGCTATTTATGACCAAAATGATATGCTTATTAAAACTACCCGCTTCGCTAAAAGCGAGTAGTTATCGACCTGAATAATACGAATAAAGGGCTATCTCAATTGCAAGAGATAGCCCTTTGTTTTTATACTGCCTCGATATATGAGAGGTAAATACCGGCGTATATTTTGTATGTTGTATCGGTTAGCCGTTTAGTGTCCCTAATTAGGCATATTCCAACGCAAAACAAGCTTGTATTTGCGCTTAAAATGCAATTCAAATAATGGGTATAGCCTTGCAGGGAAAAGCCCGAATAGTCTGCCCATTTTTGTAGTATAGTCGGTATAACAAACGCCTTTGCGCACATTTTTGGCGTCCCTAAACTGCGTACATCGGTGTAAATCGCTGTTGCTGTTTACCGGCGTTATTATAATCGTATTTTTTTTCCTTATGGCTAACCCAATCAATCAAATTTGTATTGGTTACACTCAGGGATAGTTCGCCGAAATTTCGTTTGAAAAGTATTATGGTGCAATTACGGAACGCCTAATTATCTACAGATTGGAGACAGCTTCAGCTTTGCGAACAACCTCGTGTATCACTTTGTCGAGCGAATGAGCAGATTCCATAATTTTTTCAACAAGATCATCTTCATCGAGTTCCATTTCTTCTCTTGCCTTGAACAGGGTCATAAGGCCTAATAAAGTAGCCAAGGGCGCTCTGATAACGTGCGACTGAATCCATGCAATTTCTATCAGCGATTCATTTTGTTTTTCTATTTTTTTTCTTCGTTCTACAGATTCTGTAACGTCGGCAAGCGCTCCTATACCTCTGATGGCTTTGCCGTGCTCGTCTCTGATAAAGGTGCACCTGTTTTGAACATAGGCCACCTCGCGGTTGGCCTTCAGAAACCTGAATTCTGCGTAGAAACTTTCTTTGGTTGGGTCGGCTAGTGTAGCATCCATAAGGTCGAGCACCCATTCCCGATCTTCAGGATGTATATTGCGCGACCATAGTTTGCCGTCGTAAACACTAAGATCGTAACCGAAAAACTCTTTAAAACCATCGCCCCAAACAACCGTATCATTTACAATATCCCAGTCAATTATAGCTTCTGCCGCAGCCTTCATTACGGTTCTGAAGCGCTCGTTGCTGGCTATAAGTTCTTGCTTTTTCTTATATGTTTCAGTCACATCTACTAATACTTCGTCTATGTATGCTACTTTACCGTCATGGCCGGCTATCGCTCTGCCGTTTCCTCTAAGCCAAATGACATTTCCGTTTTTACAAATAAGTCTAAACTCAATCGAGAATGATGCGCCAGGCTGAATGTTGCGTATGGTGTTTATTTTTTTGTCTCTATCAGCAGGGTGAATAAGACTTTCGAAAGATCTAACTGCATTATTTACAAAGTCGGAGGCATGGTACCCGGTTAGCCGTTCTACTTCATCATTTACATAAATTACAGCCCAATTGCCTATTGCGCGACGCCGTATGGTAATTCCAGGTAGGTTGGTAATTACAGATGCCAGCCGCTCGCGGGTAATCTTCACTTCGTCTTCTACATTGTCTTTTTCAATTTTTGTGCAAATATTTGAAACGAGCGAAGCCACAAAAATCTTTTCATCGTCAGTCAATATTCTTTCCTCCCGACTATCAATAAAGCCGAATACACCATGAAAATTTCCTCTTAGTATTACGGGCTGTAAATAAACTGTTTTTGCGCCTCGAATACGTATAGCGTTTTTGAATTCACCGTCTGGAATTTGGTCAATTTTGGCTTCGAAAGCTGTTCCCTGCTTTAGTCGGTTGATAATTTCCATATTGTTGGCAAACGACGTTTTTTGTAAAGGTGGGTGCAGTGAAGTTTCTGGGGGTGGATTCATTGTCCAAAGTTGCTTCAAATAAGCAAATTGTTCGCCAGTATTCGGGTCTATATCATTTTCGACGTAGAAAATTTTATCGAGTTGTAGCGCTTGGGCAACAATTTCCATCGATTTGTCGAAAATTGTGATCCAGTTTTCGTTTGACAATAGGCTGCCTGTAAATTTATTGAGTGCAAGTAGAAGGTTGCTTTTTCTAAGAATGGCTTCTTCGTCCTGTTTTCTTTTGGTAATATCAATTGCAACGCCCTCGCGTTTTACAACTTCGCCGTTTTCAACTGTTACTTTTATCCTGCAAAACAACCATTTTTTGTTTCCTTTTGGGGTGGTTATTCTGTGTTCTATGTCAAATATGCCATTGTTAAGGTGTTCTTGTTCGTATTTTGGGGAGAATAGTATTTGATCTTCTATCGGTACCATAGCTACAATTGAAGCTACTGATGGGGTGAAGGTAGCAGGGTCTTGATCAAATAAAGTATATGTCAAATCCGACCAATACATATTGTCAGTTTTCGTGTCTTGGCTCCAGTAGCCTAAATTGGCAATATCTTGTGCAAGCGACAGTTTGTTGGCGCTATCTATCAGCTCCTGTTGCTGTTTCAGGTGCTCCGTTAGGTCTATAGCCAGCGCCATACGGTATTTGTTGTCGTCTAACGCAATAGCAATACTTTCAATGCGCACGCTGATGATCGTACCATCTTTTTTTATGTGTTTGTAAACTTCCTTATTATCATTGTGAAGCAGATTTTTAGCCCGTAATACAGCATCCAACATTTTGCCATGCTCTTCTTGAGGTCGAATACCTTTCAACGTCATTTCAAGAAATTCTGCTCTGCTATAGCCATAGTGTATCACGGCAGCTTCATTTACATCAACAAATTTCAGGGTATTAATGTCGTATATCCAAACAGGCAATGGACTACTATTGAACAGTGTGGCATATTTTTCTTCAGATTTGCGGAGGGCTGTTTCTGCATTTTTGCGGTTGTCTATATTTCTTGCATTGATAATAACGCCATTGATATGAGGGTCAGAAAGGTGATTGACCATAGAACACTCCATCCACATTAGCTCACCGGTTGACTTCACAATTCTAAACTCGGCATTAAACAATTTTTGCGGCGCGGAGAGCGCATTTGCCCAGCATTGGCTTAATGTGTACACATCGTCTGGAAATACAAGTTTTTCGAGGTGGATGCTGTTTAAGTCGGCGGATGTAAAACCGGTTGATTCCAAAAGGTTATTGGAGCAAAATTGTACTCCGCCCTGTTCATCTACCCTTACTATTATGTCATTATTGTTTTCAAGCATTGCTCTGTATGTCCGTTCTTGTTCGAGTAGCGCTTTGCTTGTTTTCGCATTGTCTTTGAGGTGCCGTATTACAAGCAAATAAAGAAGCGCTGCAGATATGGCCACAAATCCCAGCCCTTTGTAAGTTTGAATGGTAGTTAGCGTATCAACATTCCTAACGGTTTCGTCGAGTAGTTCGTCGGAAAAATATATGTAAAGTACACTAATGATTGTGTAAGGAATTACAATCTTTAGTGTCTGATAAACTGTATAGTTTTTATTGATCATAAGACTTCGCGACAACGGTAAGCGACGGTGATAACGATAAATTTACATGCTTTCATACTAAATAACAAATGATTTAGATCATTAGGTCCGATAAAGGCTACAAATTGTTGCGCAAATACACGAAATACAGTAGATTACCTGTTTTTCGGAGCGATTTAACTGGTATTTATTTTTGAATAATGGATTTTTAGTTCCCTGAAAAAGCCCGATATATTGTACTCCTAATACCGTATGTAGAAAGTCTATGCATGTAGCCGGGCTGGTATGCTGCTGGCGTAAACATAGTGGGTAGTTTAATAGTTGTTTTGGG